>JACUUT010000052.1 GCA_014859165.1 Dehalococcoidia bacterium | reverse complement strand
TCGGTGATGGCAATAAACCCTATCAGCCTGCCCCTTATCGGTGAGCGGGAAGGGTTGGTATTGGGACTAGACCTCAGAGGAGGTGTCTACCTGGAATACCAGGCAGATTTCAGCGATGTTCCTGCAGGGGAGCAAGAAGGGCGCCTTGAAGAGACGAAGCGAATCGTCGAGAGCCGGGTCAATAAATGGGGTGTTACCGAGCCCAATATCTATACCATGAGCCCAGACCGCATCGTCGTTCAACTTCCCGGGTTTGCCGACATCGAGGGGGCTAGAGAACTGGTGGGCAAGACGGCGGAGCTTATTTTCCGGGAGCCAGCCACCAGCGGGAATACCTCGCTGGCAGCGGGGATAAATGTGGGGGATACACAGATCACCCTTAACAGCGTTACCGATTTCGCTGTTGGGGACGTCTTCGGTATTGGCTCCGGGGGAACAGCGGAGGCCAAGACGATAATAGCAGTCGGCGAGGAGAGCAAGGTTATTACCGTCGACTCCGGGTTTGACTATGAACATAGTGCTGGAGAGCCGGTCACTAATCTGTGGGTCCCGGCCATGGGAAGGGTCGAGGGGGAGAAGGAGGCGCTTACCGGCAAATATCTGCTCCCGAACTCCTATGTGGAGCTGAATCGGGTAACAAACGAGCCTGTGGTAGCCTTCCAGTGGGATGCAACAGGGGCCGAACTTTTCTACCAGATCACCGCTCGCCTTTACCGTTACAACAAGCCCCTGGGCATCTTCCTCGATAATGAACTCATCGCAGCGCCGATAGTTAAGGCTCAGATAAGGGAGAGCGGCATTATCGAGGGGCTGACCCTTGAAGATGCGCAGAGACTGGCGATCCAACTGAATACGGGGGCGCTGCCCCTTACCCTTCACGAGGTCCGGACCCAGAAGGTCGATCCGACCCTCGGTGCCGACTCCCTTCGGCAAAGCCTGGTGGCCGGGGTGATCGGGTTGGTGCTAGTCATGCTGTTCATGATCCTTTACTATCGGATCCCGGGCACTTTGGCATGTATCGCCCTAATTGTCTACGCCGCCATTTTGCTCACTGTTTTCAAATTGTGGCCGGTTACCCTGACCCTGGCCGGGATTGCCGCCCTGATCCTGTCTCTGGGGATGGCCGTTGATGCCAACGTCCTCATCTTTGAGCGGATGAAGGAGGAGATAAGGTCGGGGAGGTCCCTGGCGGCTGCCATTGAGACCGGATTCGCCCGTGCCTGGCTCGCCATCCGCGATAGTAACATATCTACTCTCATAACCTGTGTCATCCTCTACTGGTTTGGTAACACCTTCGGCGCGGCCCCGGTGATGGGGTTCGCCTTGACACTGGGGATCGGGGTGGCGGTAAGCATGTTCACCGCGATCGTTGTCACCAGGAGCTTTTTGCGCGCCATCGTGTTCACCCCTGTGGCAAGGAGGATATCGCTATTTCGGCCATGATTGTTACGAAAATAGAGGCTATTCCGTTCCCCCTGAGCCCTGAGTTTATCGAAGGCTCGAAGGCTGGTTCGACAGGCTCACCACGAACGGTATCAAGCTCTTTCCTTTTCATCCTCCGTGGTGCCAATAGCAATTTGGCATGGTTGACTATGAGGGAGAAAAAGGTTGTTTGATTTTGTTGGGAAAAGGCGGTGGTATTTCCTCATCTCGGGGCTCATCATCATTATCGGGATTATCTTCCTCATCCCCGCTGGTCCCTTTGGCCTTGAATGGGGCATCGAGTTCACCAGCGGCTCGATGATGACCTTTAGGTTCGACCAGGAGGTAACCCAGGCCGAGCTACAGAAGGAGATGGCAAGCCTGGGGCACAGCGAAGCGATTATTCAAAGAGCCGAGGCGGGCGATTTCCTTGTCCGCACCAGTAAGCTGGCGGAGGAAGTAGAGGACCCTGAGACCGGTGAGGTGATGACCGAGGATGAGGCGATAAGGAGGGCTCTGGAGCAGAGGTTTGGGCCTGTTGAAATCCTGAGTTCCTACGATATTTCCCCGAGCATGGCCAGAGGTATCGCCAGCAATGCCGCCATTGCCGTTGCCATTGCTGGGGTTGGCATTCTGCTCTACATTGCTTGGGCGTTTCGCCGGGTGATGAGGCCCTTCCGCTTTGGCGTCTGCGCCATCGTTGCCCTGGCCCACGATGTGCTCATCGTCCTTGGCGTCTACGCCTTCCTTGGTTCTTTCTTCCTTATGGAGGTCGATGCCATGTTCATCACCGGCGTGCTCACCGTGGTTGGCTATAGCGTGCATGATACTATTGTGGTCTTCGACCGTATTCGGGAGAACAGGGCCAGGAGCGTAGGCAGCTCCCTTGAAACTATAGTCAACAACAGCATTATCGAGACGTTAGGGCGCTCCCTGAACACCAGCCTCACCATCCTGTTTGTCCTGCTCGCCATGTTCCTTTTCGGCGGGGCAACCATCCACAACTTTGTCCTGGTTCTACTAATCGGCATCACCGTCGGCACCTACAGCTCCATCTGCATCGCCAGCCCGTTGCTCGTTGCCTGGGAGAGGGGTGAGCTTGGCCGGCTCTTCAGGCGCATAATGCCCAGGCGGGTGCCTGTCAGAGGTGGATAGATGTTCCGCACCAGAACCAGTGCCGCCGGGCTTTCTGTCCTCTCCAACACCTTTTTGATCCTGCTCAAGGTGGTGGCTGGACTTCTCAGTGGCAGCATCAGCGTCATCGCCGAGGCGATCCATAGTGGCATCGACCTTGTGGCGGCGAGCATCGCCTTCATCAGCCTGCGGATTGCCGGCAGGCCAGCGGATTTGGAGCATCCTTTCGGTCACGGCAAGGTGGAGAATATCAGTGGCACCATAGAGGCTGGTTTGATCTTTGTCGCTGCTGCCATCATCCTTTACGAGGCGATAAAAAGGATCATTGAGGGGGCGGTGATCGAGTATGTGAGTATAGCGATCGCGGTGATGGCGGTCTCGGTAGTGGTGAACATCATTGTCTCTCGCCACCTGCTGCGCATCGCTAGGGAAACCGATTCTATAGCGCTGGAGGCGGATGCCCGCCATCTCACTGCAGATGTCTATACCTCGCTAGGGGTGTTAGGTGGGCTGATCGTGGTGGGCATAACCGGGCTTAATGTCCTCGACCCCATTATTGCTCTTGGCGTAGCCCTCCTTATCCTAAAGACTGCCTATGATGTGACAAGGAGAGCCTTCCCATCCCTCATCGATGTCAGGCTTCCCGAGGATGAAGAGGCGCTGATCGCCTCCTGCATCAGTGAGCACTACGGGGAGTTGGTGGGCTTCCACGAGCTGCGCACCCGAAAGGCGGGCGGCGAGCGCTATATCGACCTTCATTTGGTAATGGCTAGGAGCGCAAGCATTGAGGAGGCACACAAGCTATGCGACCACTTGGAGGAGGATATTAAGTCAAAGCTTCCCAATACCAGCGTGACGATCCATGTTGAGCCCTGCGAGATGGGGTGTGAGGATTGCCCCACCCCGTGCCCTCGGGCGAAGAAAAGGCAAAGGCCTTAGACCAATTTGTGGATATCCTTTATCGCCTGAAGAAGCGCATCGATACGGGGTGGTTCCCTCAAACCTGGAGACCTTCCCAATGGATCGACAACCTCAGGGTTACCTAGGAGGACATCAAAGGTGGCCCTTACCGATGAAGCAAGTGCCTCAAGGTGATAGCCGCCTTCCAGGGTGATCGCAAGTTTTCCACTGCAAAGCTCATCGGCAAGCCCCTTTATTATCCCAACCATCTGGGCGAAGCCAGTGACGCTTAGCTGTATTAATGATATCTGGTCGGCCCAATGGGGGTCATAGCCCGCTGAGACCAGGATAAGCTGGGGGCGAAAGCGCCTCGCCACCGGGACGAGGACCTCCTCAAACACCCGCAGGTACTCCTCATCGCCACACCAGGCGGGCAGAGGGACATTGACTGTGAAGCCTTCTCCCAGTCCAGCCCCTATCTCATCGATGCGACCGCTCCCGGGGTAAAAGGGATACTGGTGGGTGGAGTAATAGAGGACATGGGGGTCATCGTAGAAGGTGTCCTGGGTGCCGTTGCCATGATGGACATCGAAGTCAACGATGAGGATGCGGTCAAGCTGGTAGCTGCTTATGGCATGCTTGGCGGCGATGGCGATGTTGTTGAACAGGCAGAACCCCATGGCCTTCCAGCGCAGGGCATGATGCCCGGGGGGTCTGACCAGGGCGAAGGCGCTCTCCACATTCCCAGCCATCACCGCATCAACTGCTTTGATAAGCCCACCGACGGCATAGCGCGCCGCTTCGTAGGAGGCTGGTGAGACCACAGTATCGGCATCAAGCCAACCGCCGCCCCCATTAGCAAAGGATTCCACATATGAGATGAAACCCATGGAGTGCACCCTTGACAATTCCTCCAAAGAGGCAGCACGGGGGCGAATCAGGGCAATTTGCCCCATCACTTTTGTCTCCTCCAGATGCCCCATGACCTTCACCAGTCTTGTCGCATTCTCCACATGCTGCCCCGTATCGTGCTCCAGGTAGATGGGGTCATAGACCAATCCTACGCGCAAAATCCCTCCTTTCCGCTTATAATACCAAACCTTGCTTTATGAGGCAATTGATTGCCCGCCAAAGACTGCTATGCTATACTCATGGCTGGGGATAGGAGGGGAAATCTCCCCCTGAATTTCGGGGGTAGCGCCTCACTCTGGCGCTTTCAGTGAAGTTTTATTCCTAATCACGGAGGCAAAGGATGCCCTTAGACCTCTCGCAGGTTGCAGCCCAGATCGAAAGCCTGGCAAAAAAGCTCAAGGCGGATGAGGAGGAGAGGGCAGAGCGTCTTGAGCGTGCCCTTCGGCTCCTTCGTGGCGCTGATATTGATTCCTTGAAGAGGAAGATCGTCTCAAGCAAGACAACCTGGCTGGTCGCTGGATTGACCGAAGGGCTGGAGCAGCATCATAAGGCTCCACCTTGTCCATCGGAGTTCACCGTCCTCGCCACCGATGGCTCCCACATCGATGTTGACCGCCATAGCTCGGTGCGTTGCTATCTGATCAATATAGGAAGCGCCCTCCTCCACTACGGGGAAAACCCCGATGCCCTGCTTTCAAGCGAGCCTGCCCTTTTTTTCGGCGATGATCTGGTAATCGCCGACCCCGGCGGCAGGGAGGAGCTTATAGAAGGGGTGCTTTTGGGGGTGAAGCGGAGCGTTGAGGAGTGTCAGGCGCTAGCAAAAATCGCTCAGGATCTCCCTTGCGAGAGACCGACCCTCGCTCTCATCGACGGCTCGCTGATCCTCTGGGGACTGGCGGGAAGGGAATTTGAGGAGACCAAAAGCTACGTGAGGGAGGAACTCTTGGATAGACAATACTTGGGAGCCTTCGACATCATGAAGCGCCGCAGTGAGAACAAAATTCTTGCCCTTGCCAGCTACATCAGCTTCCCTCGCAGCTCCGATGTGGTCAACGCCTTGAGGGTCGCCCTCTGCCCCCATGACCCTGCTGATTGCGACCGCTACTGCTCAGGGAAGTGCCAAAGGGAGTGCGACGGCGTCGCTGGCATCCAGGACCGCGACCTCTTTCAAACGCTTCTCGGCTATGGTGAGAGGTCGCCCATCTTTATCAGCGGCTCCCGATTTGTGCAGAAGCACTATGGGGAGCACCAGATCCACTTCTTCTACCTCAAACTGGATGAAGAGGTCGCCAGGGTGGAGACCCCATGCTGGGTCGCTGAAAAGGAGGAGCTTGTGGAGCTGGTTCACGCCCTCATCCTTGACCAGTGCCAGCGCGGGCATGGCTACCCGGTGGCGCTCACAGAGGCGCATGAGAAGGCAGTGGTGACCACAGCCGACAGGGAACAGTTCTGGCAGCTTGTGGAGCTTTATCTGGTGGAAGACCGTCTCAATATCAGGAGCTCCGGGAAGAGCAGGAGCAAGCGGCTGAGGTGGGTCTAAGATACGCAAGGGGGGGTGGGATAGCGTGTATTAGCGGAAGCAAAGGTTCGCATACGATAATGTTAGATGAGTTTACAATTCTGAAAGGAGGCTCTCATGAATCAAGAATCCCGAAAAGCAGAGATCGAGGGGATGTTGGAGGGCATTGAGGATGAAAAAGTTAAGGCTCAAGTAACAAAGGCGCTGAATTACATAGGTGATCCATCGCGTCGCCTAATTGTCACCTACGGCAGTGCGAGGTCCCGAGAAAGTGGATATAAGGAACTAGCATTAAAGCTCGCACAGTTCGCATATGAACAAAATCCTGAAGACCCTTACTTCTTGCTCGAACTATGCAATTGCCTTGGCCAACCACAAGAGGTGGTGAACGAAATCGAACAATACAGTCAGCGGGTAGACCTCAATTCACTTCCGGGGGATCAAAGAGCTAAAGTAATAGTGACCTTGGCAGATGGGTATAAAGGAGCGGGCAAGATTTCAGAAAGCATACAAACCTTAGAGGAATCGAAGACTGAACTGGCTAGGGGCATAGAGCTATTAGCGGAGCTATATTATCAGACTGGCCAGCCCCAGAAAGCAATCGACCTACTCTACGAAAGACTTAAGTGGATGGGGAAATTAAGCCAAGACATGGCTTTCTGGATGGCGAAGAGCTTCGATACTTTAGGGGATTATTCCCAAGCTCTAGAGAAGTTGGAAAAATTTAAAGATGACGCCTCGATAAAGCCGATCTATAATGAGGCTAGAAGGAAGCTTGGACTACCTGTGGAAAGCGAAGGGATCCCACAAAGTGGAGGTTCTTCCTCCTGCTGATAAAGAGGAAGCCATCAACCAGAAAGTGGGGCGCTTTCTCGAGCAAAATTGGCCCTTCAATAGGAGGCGTTTCTGGGAGCTTGTGGAGCTTTGCCTGGCGGAGGCCCGCCTCCCCATCAGAACCTCCGGTAAGCGCTGGAGCAAGCGGTTAAGGTGGGTGTAGGGAGAGTAAGGAGGATCGAGATGAGTAAAATTTTTATTCCTGCTAGTAAACCAGAGGATTGGCGGTCGCTTTTGGCTGAACCTGATAAACATTGGAGAACGGGTTATTCTGCCAAAGCGCTTGCCCATTGCTGGCAAGAAGCTGATGGGTTTCCCAAATGTGTAAAAAGAGTATTCAGAAA
>JACUUT010000106.1 GCA_014859165.1 Dehalococcoidia bacterium | reverse complement strand
TCTGCTTTTTGAGAGGCGATGGCTGATTGCCTCACGCTCCCCAGCGGGGAATTCGATGTCAACCCGATAATAATAGTGGGGCCCCACCTTACTATAGAGGTAGTCTATTAGCTGGGAGGGGCTCTTTTGCTGCCTTATCATCAGGTCGAGAAAAAAGAGCCCGGAGAGGATGCCGTCGCGCTCCGGGGTGTGACCGCGAAAGCCAAAGCCACCGCTCTCCTCACCACCCATCAGCGCATCCTCGGCGATCATCTTCGGGGCCACATGCTTGAAGCCCACGGCGGTTTCGTGGACCGGCACCCCAAAAAGTTCCCCTAATCTGTTCAGCATGCTGGTGGATGTTATCGTCTTGATGATAGCGCCCCGCTCGCCGCGGACCTCGAGAAGGTAGAGGGCAAGCAAGGCAAACACCTGAAGCGGGGTGAGAAATTCCCCGTTCTCATCGACGATGCCGATGCGGTCGCCATCGCCATCGGTGGCCAGAACCACGCTGGCTCCATTTTCTTTCACTCTAGTGGAAAGCTCAGCCAGGTTTGGGGCTATGGGCTCCGGCCGGATGCCTGGGAAAAGGGGATTTCGCTCGCTATGTATCTCGGTGATCTCGGTGGCGCCCCCGCTCAGAATACTACTGAAGTATCCCGCCCCGGCCCCATACATTGAGTCCACCACCACCTTCAAGCCGCCGTGGCGTAGCCTTTCCAGGTCTACCAGCCCCCCGATATGCTGAAGGTAGGAAGGGGCGGGGTCGAATCTCTCCACCAGCCTCTGCCTCACCGCTTGTTCCAGGGGGATGTGCTTCACACTTCCCCTGGCCAGGACTTCGGAGATACGCCTTTCCAGCTCGGCGATCACATGTAGAGAGGCGCTTGTAGCATTTTCCAGCCTGTACTTAAATCCATTCCAGGATGCGGGGTTGTGGCTCGCCGTGATAATGATCGCCCCAGCGGCCCTTTTCATCAGGATGGCATAGCTGATTACTGGGGTGGGGGTGGTGTGCTGGCAAAGGTAAACCTTGATCCCATTAGCGGCGGCAACCTCGGCGGCGGCGGCAGCGAATTCCTCGGAGGCAAACCTGGTATCGTAGCCCACAACCAGGCCGCGGTGTGCCAGGCCCGTTTGCTTAACATAATCGGCAATCCCTTGGGCGCATACCCTCACATTATCAAAGGTGAAATCCCCGGCGATGATCCCCCGCCAGCCATCGGTGCCAAATTTAATGGGTGTAGTCAATTCAAACCCTCTCTCGCCAGTAGTCCAGGAGGTC
>JACUUT010000051.1 GCA_014859165.1 Dehalococcoidia bacterium | reverse complement strand
CCTCTCCCCACTCCAACCATCCCAGTCAAGGAAGGAATACACCCTACCTAGCATACCGGGGGTCAGCGTCCCGGTGGCAGTGAAAAGGTGGAGATATTCCAGGCTTGGTGTTCTCACCTCTTCATAGCCCCACTTTAGAGAGCAGCCTCGAAACGCCTCCTCGATGCGCCGAAACTTGGCCATCTCATCGGGAAGCATATCCCGCATCCCCTTACACCTGGGCACTTTCATTCTTTCCACCTTTGAAAAGCTTAGGCTATTCTACACTAATCTGGTTTAACCTTCAATAATGGGCCGATATTGGTTATACTGTGTCATAGACGGCGCAGAGTGGTTTGGGCTCTGGATAGTAGGTCAATTTGACTGGAGTTGGCATGGAACTGGAGGCAAGGTGCAGAACCACCGCCATGGGCATCATGCCCCATACCGATGTCGAGAGAGCGCTTAAGCTCGCCCTGGGCTTGGATATTCCCTTCTGGCCACAGCTCCCCAAGGTGAGCTTTTACGAGGATATGTATGTCCAGGCGTCACAGAACTTCCCCGGGATAGTGGTTGACCATGAGGGCAAGCGGATCAGCTTCGATACCGCCAAATTTGAAGAGGAACTCGGTGGGTACTCGCAGAAGATGGATAAGGCTGAGACCTTTGCCCTCAACCAGGACTTTTCAGCAGTTTATCACCGGTTCTTGGCCAAGGACCTCAAAGGATACTATGCCATTAGGGGGCAGGTAACAGGGCCGGTAAGCTTTGGCTTCAAGGTCGTGGATGAAAAGGCCAAGCCGATCATCTACAACGATGGAATAAGAGCTATCCTGTTCGATTTCATTCAGCGGAAGGCCAACATCCAGCACCGGGAGCTTAGCCAGAAGAATCGAAATGCCTTCGTCTGGGTGGACGAGCCAGGGTTGGGGTGGGTGTTCAGTGGCCTCTCTGGCTATAACGATGTCCAGGCTAAGGAGGACTATCAGGATTTCTTAAACGGTCTTGAGGGTCCTAAAGGGCTGCACCTTTGTGCCAACGTGAATTTGCCCTACCTGTTGGAGTTAGGGATTGAAATTCTATCCTTCGACGCCTATCAAATGGAGACTATGCCCAAGGGATATACCAGCGCTGTAGCTGAATTTCTAAGGGCTGGTGGGGTTATATGCTGGGGGATCGTGCCCACTGACTCCACAAGCCTTGGTAAAGAGACGCCTGGGACGCTGGCCCGGCAACTCACAAGTTACTGGCAAGCTGTGTCGCAAAACACCGGCCTCGCGCCGAGGCAGATTGCCGAGCGGGCGCTGGTGGCACCAGCCAGGTGCTGTCTCAAAAACACAGGTCAGGTTGGTGCAGTCGATGAGATAGCGTGCCAGGTAGCAGAAAAAGACCGGGTTTCCAGTATTGAGGAAGGGCTTGTTGAAAAAGCGTTCGCTTTGCTGCCGGAACTCTCGCAGGTGCTGAGGGACAAGTATGGCCTGTGAATTCCCCATCCTCTAGTTTGATCGGTTGTGGCTGGGGGACCTGCTCTAATTAAAAAATAAATGGTAGAATATATGAGCTATTATTTTATTGGGAAACAATTCAAAGCTAATTAGATAGGAATTGATTTTCTAGTTATGTAAAGGAGAGGATTCCCACATGACTACCGTAGCACCCGGGTTAGTCGAGTATACCAATATCCGCTGGAATGCAGACTGGTGCAAACGATGTCTTATCTGCGTGGAGGCCTGCCCGCGGCAGGCGCTGGCCCTAAAGGATGATGCTATCATCGAGGTGGGAGGCTGTGACCGAACAGGGCTTTGCCAGAGGATTTGCCCCGACCTGGCTATCGAGGTCATTAAGCCCAGGACCGGGGAGGAACGGCGATGAAGAGACTGGTTGAGGGTAATGAAGCTGTCTTCCTCGGTGCCCTCAAAGCGGGGGCGACCTTCTTTGCTGGCTATCCCATCACTCCCTCATCGGAGATCCTGGCATTGGCTGCGGAACATGCCGCCCGGGACCATGGCTTCAAGTTCATCCAGAGTGAGGACGAAATAGCCGCAGCCAATGCCATTATCGGCGCCTCCCTAGCCGGTGCCAAGTCCTTTACCGCCACCTCAGGGCCGGGATTCTCTCTGGTGCAGGAGGCTATCGGCTACGCTCACCAGGCCGAGGTGCCGACGGTCTTCGTCAATGTGCAACGGGTCGGGCCGGCCACGGGGATGCCGACCATGCCAGCTCAACAGGATATTTTGCAGACAAAATATGGCTCAAGCGGTGACTACTATCCCCTGGTTTTTTATCCCAACAGCGTTGAGGAGTGCTATCGCTATGCCATTACCGCTTTTAACGCCGCAGAGGAATCTATGTCGCCCGTTATCCTGCTGAGCGATGCCTTCATTGGGCATTTGAACGAGGTGGTGGACCTCGATGCTATTGAGGTCAAAGTTGTCCCCCGCAGCAGGCCGCCATTAGGGACGGGGAAAAGGTCCTTTAGCGGCCTGGCTCACGATGAGGAAGGCAACCCACGAACTGCCGATGCGGAGGTGTACAGAAAATGGCTCTCCAAAGTCAAGGCGAGGCATGAAGAGGTAGCTGCCCGCTATAGTGACTTTAAGTTCAAGGGAAACACTTCGAGCGATACGCTCATAATTTCCTATGGCATTGTGTCAAGGGTGATCGCCCCGCTCGATTCGGAGTTCGCTCTATTTCGGCCAATACGCATCTTCCCGATGCTGGGTCCTGAGCTTCAGCATTATGCCCAGGGCTACAAGAAGATAGTCGTCATAGAAGCCAATGATGGTCAGTATGGGTGTTTGGTCGAGCGTGAGCTAAAGAGGGAGGTGATCCAAGTGCCGCTCCTCGGCGGGAGGATCAGCCTGGGGCTGGCCAAGAAAGGGCTGAGCGAAAAGCTGGGAAGGGAGGTGCACTGATGTTCAAGGAGCTTCTCAAACTGGAGCGCTTCCCCACCATTTGGTGTCCCGGCTGTGGGATAGGGCAGATAATGATCCAGTTAGCGATGGTTATGGATGAACTCGGACTTGACCATACCAACTGCACGGTTATCTCCGGGATCGGCTGCACCGGCAGGCTTGCTGGCTATATGAATATGGATAGTGTGTATACCCTGCATGGCCGCACCCTGCCTGTGGCCGAAGCGGTGAAGCTGGTGAACCCGAGCCTTAAGGTAATCGTTGTCTCCGGAGACGGCGATCTGGCCAGCATTGGCGGCAACCACCTGCTTCACGCCGTCAGGCGAAACCCAGACCTGACTGTGCTCTGTAACAATAATCAGGTCTATGGTCTCACTGGAGGTCACGCAGGGCCGACAACGCCTCGTGACACCAGAACGGTCAGCTCCCCTGCCGGGTCCCCTTATGACCCGGTAAACCTGCAAAACCTGATGAAGGCCGGTGCCAAGTATTTCTATGCCAAAACGACCGTATACCATCAGGTCCACCTCCGCCACTGTATAAAAGAAGCCATTGCCTGGCCCGGCTTTGCCTTTGTCGATATCACCAGCCAGTGCATTGAAAACCACGGGCGCAGGTTGGGATTCAACTCCGCATATGAAATGCTGCTTCACTTCCGAAAAACATATAAACGGGCCCCTGATGGGGCCGAGATCCTGGGTCCTGATGAAATCGGCATCGTCCGCAAGGGATAGGAGGGAGTCAGAGATGGGAAAGCTCATCATTTCGGGGGAGGGGGGCCAGGGGGTTAGGGTCATATCCCATACCCTGGCAACATTGCTGGCAAGCCTGGGCTATGAGGTGAGCCTGCTCTATGATTATGACTCAGCGGTGAGGGGTGGCATGAGCGTGGCCCATCTGATCTTCGATAAACAGCCTATCGACAACCCTGTGATTGAGGAGGCTGACATTCTGCTCAAGCTTTCAGACAAGGCAAAGGGGCTTCGAGCGGAAAAGACGATAGGCCAGATAGGCCTCTGCGCCGATGAGGAAATCCCCTTTACCGAGCTGGGAATAGAGGTGTTCGGCAAGGAGGTCTTTGGCAACATGATTGCCCTGGGGCGCTTAATGACCTTGATGGGTATTGAGGTCTCTGAAGAGGAGTTGGCTCAGGCCCTTCCCCTTAAATACAGGGAGGAGAATATCAGCGCTGTCCTATTCGGCTATCATCTGAAGGAGGAGGACCTGGAACGGGGGCTCAAGTCGAGGAAGAGAAGGAATTGCAAAAACAACACAACCCAACTATAATGAATCGATAACCTTCGGCAGCATCGGGCATGAGAAAGTTTTGGCTTTTCCTTATATCGCTTGGGCTTTTCATCCTTCTAATATCAGGGGAGGCGAGCGCCGCCACCCCTCAGGTCGATGTCCTCAGGGTTAAGGGGACGATCAACCCTGTCGTCGCCGGCTACATTGACCGGGGGATCGGGCTCGCTGAGGAGCACGGGGCTACCGCCTGTATCATCGAGCTTAATACGCCGGGGGGCTTAGCCTCATCGATGCAGGTCATCGTGGAGCGGATCATAAATGCTGAGGTGCCTGTGGTGGTCTATGTATCCCCTGGGGGTTGGGCCGCTTCAGCAGGGACCTTTATCGTCATGTCAGCCCATATAGCAGCCATGGGGCCAGGCTCATCCATTGGTGCCGCCACCCCCGTTGCCGGCTCTGGTGAGGAGCTACCGGAAACCGAGGAACAGAAAGCCCTGGAGTTCTTTTCCAGCTACATGCAAACCTTGGCGGAGCAGCGGGGGCGCAATGTGGAATGGGCTGAGAAGGCAGTGCGAGAGAGCGCCGCACTAACCGATGTGGAGGCCCTGGAACAAAATGTTATTGACTTGAGGGCCAATGATATAGATGACCTCATCTCCCAGCTTGATGGATGGGAGGTGATGCTGCTTAGCGGGGAGGTGATCACTCTGGAAACCGAGGATGCTGATGTTAATTATATTGAAATGGGGGCCCTGGAGCGCTTTCTGTTCACCATCTCTGACCCCAATATCGCCTACATCCTGCTGAGCATAGGGATGCTGGGCATAATGCTGGAGCTGTTTAACCCGGGGACCATCTTCCCCGGTGTTGTCGGTGCCATCTGCCTCCTACTCTCATTCTATTCCCTGGGGATGCTCCCCGTTAACTATGTCGGCATAATACTAATCATCCTTGCCTTTGGTCTTTTTATTGCGGAGGTTTTCATTACCAGTCACGGTTTGCTCGCTCTGGGGGGCATTGCCTCACTAACTATAGGCTCGATGATCCTGATGACCAGTCCATTGTTTCAGATAAATCCTGGCCTCATCGCCGGGGTGGTGATCGTCGTCACTGCCTTCTTCATCTTCGTCATCGGGGTAATCGTGCGCACCCGGCGAAAGCCCCAGCAAACGGGGCGAGAGGCGATGGTAGGGATGGTGGCGGTAGCCAGAACAGCCCTCGACCCTACGGGAACCGTGTTCGTGCACGGGGAACGCTGGGAGGCCACAGTGGATGAAGGGAAGGTCGAGCCAGGAGAGGAGGTGGTGATAACCAAGGTCGATGGCTTAAGATTAAGGGTAACCAGGAAAAATAAAAAAGGAGGTGAATAAAAGTGGACTGGATGATTATTGTCATAGTGGTGGTAGTGCTGCTCATCCTGTTGTCGTCTGCCATAAAGATCGTCTACCAGTATGAGGCGGGCGTGGTGTTTCGGCTGGGGCGACTGGTGAAGACGAGGGCGCCGGGGATTCGCTTCATCATCCCCTTCATCGACAAGATGCGCAAGATAGACACCCGCACTGTAACCATGGATGTCCCCTCCCAGGAGGCGATCACCAGGGACAATGTGACGCTGAAGGTAAATGCAGTGGTCTACTTCAGGGTGATGCACCCCGAGGCGGCGGTAGTGGAGGTCTTTGACTACAAGCTGGCCACCTACCAGATCGCCCAGACCACCTTAAGGAGCGTGCTCGGCCAATCCGAGCTTGATGAGCTTCTGGCGCACCGCGAGAAGCTGAACCTACGGCTCCAGCAGATCATCGATGAGCAGACCGCGCCCTGGGGGATCAAGGTGAGCGTGGTGGAGATCAAGGATGTGGAGCTTCCCAGCACGATGCAGCGGGCCATGGCGGCCCAGGCCGAGGCGGAGAGGGAGAGGCGAGCCAAGATCGTCCACGCCGAAGGCGAGTTTCAGGCCGCCCAGAGGCTTACCGAGGCAGCTGCCATAATAGCGACACAGCCAGCGGCGCTACAACTACGCTATCTCCAGACCCTGACTCAGATTGCCACCGAGAAGACCAATACACTGGTATTCCCCCTGCCCCTGGAACTGCTCAATGCCTTCGTGACCAATAGAAGGATTGAGGGAGGCGGTTCACAAACCTAGCTTATGGGACAAAAGAAAGATAGGGGCGCTGGTGAAATAGCCTCGCCCCTATCAGGCTATCCGCCAGGTTGACAGCCCCTGCTACCCATGATACAATTTTCCACCGTCTGGATAGCAAGGAGATTGTATGCCCGATAAAGCCCTGTCTGGAACAAGGGTATTAGAATACGCCCAATTCGTAGCTGGCCCCTATTGTGCCAAGCTTATGGCCGACCTCGGCGCAGAGGTCATAAAAATAGAGCCACCCGAAGGAGATGTAGCAAGAAGAAGGGGCCCTTTCCCCAATGACATCCCCCATCCCGAACGCAGCGGCCTCTTCCTCTATAATAACACCAATAAATCGGGCATCACCTTGAACCTGGACTCCACCGAAGGCAAGGAGATATTTAGGAGGCTAATTAAAGACATAGATATATTCGTGGAAGATACCCCGCCCGGGATGATGAAGAAATTGGGTCTGGATTATGCTGCCTTAAAGGAAATCAATCCCCGGCTAATTATGACCTCAATCACTCCCTTTGGGCAGACTGGACCCTATAAGGATTATAAAGCCTATTATCTCAACCTCTCCCATGGAAGCGGGTTGGGTTACACAACCCCTTACAACCCGCTTGACCCCCACATACTGGAGCGAGAGCCTGTCATGGAAGGGGCGCTCATAGGAGAGTATGATAGCGGATTATTTGCTGCTGTGGCCACCCTATCCGCTTTATACTTATGCGTATTCACAGGGAGGGGGCAGCACATCGATGTCTCCAAACAAGAGGTGCTGCTCCACCACCTGCGGGTGCACATGGCTAACTATTTTGATGATGGACATTGGGAACATAGAGCGGATAAAGACATGCTCAACGCTTGGGGAGGTGTATTCCCCTGTAAGGATGGTTATATTTATACCATCTTCATAGAGGATCAGCAGTGGCGTGGTCTCGTAGATCTTATGGGCAACCCGCAGTGGTCCAAGGAAGAGAAATTCAGCCCGGAGAAACGCCGCGAGCTTCGCGCCGAGGAAGTTTATCCGCTGCTAATGCCCTGGATAGCAGAACACACCAGGGAGGAGATCTTCCATGGATTACAGAACCGAGGCTGCCCCGCCTGCCCTGTTTATAAGGTTGGGGAGGTGCCCCACACTGAGCACATGAAGGCACGGGGATTTTTTGTGGACTTGGAACACCCTGAGGCAGGCAGGCTCAGCTATCCTTCAGGTTTAGCCAAGTTTTCAA
>JACUUT010000105.1 GCA_014859165.1 Dehalococcoidia bacterium | reverse complement strand
AAACTGCTTGGGGGCTCCCCCGCCAGCCCGGGCATCGCCTCCGGGCCAACGAAGATAATTCGCAAACCATCCGAGATCGATAGGGTGCGGGAAGGCGATGTGCTGGTTGCGGAGACGACTACCCCTGACTTTGTGCCCGCAATGAAGCGGGCGGTGGCTATTGTAACCGATCGCGGGGGGCGCACATGCCACGCCGCTATAGTAAGCAGGGAGCTGGGCATTCCTTGCGTGGTAGGAACGGTGAATGCGACCCAGGTTCTGAAGCCCGAGCAACTGGTTACTGTGGATGGCTCCCAGGGGGCGGTTTTTGAGGGGAGGATTATCAGGGAGGCTCTCTATATCCCTTCGATTACACCTAAGGCGCGCATCAGGACAACCACCAAGCTCTATGTAAACCTCGCTGAGCCGGAGCTCGCTGAAAGGGTGGCATCCCGCGATGTTGATGGCGTAGGGCTTTTGCGCGCCGAGTTTATGGTCGCTCAAATGGGGGAACACCCTCGCTATATGATCAGCCAGGGGAGGGGGCAGGAGTTCGTGGAGAGGCTTGCTCGGGGCGTTACCACCTTTGCCAGGGCCTTCAACCCCCGCCCTGTTGTTTATCGGACCACTGACTTCAAGACCAATGAATATAGAAATCTCAAAGGGGGGGAGGATTACGAGGATGTTGAGGAGAACCCCATGCTTGGCTACAGGGGTTGCTCTCGCTATATAAGGGAACTCGATGTCTTCAAGCTGGAGATAGAGGTGATCAAGCGGGTGAGGGAGAATTATAAGAACCTCTGGGTAATGGTCCCCTTCGTGCGAACGGTGGGGGAGCTTGCCCGGGTGGTGAGGATATTGAAGGACGAGGGACTTCGCCCCTCGGAGGATTTCAAGCTTTGGATGATGGTGGAAGTGCCCTCTAATATCTTCCTCCTCGATGATTTCATCGATGTGGGCATCGATGGCATCTCCATAGGCTCCAATGACCTGACGCAGCTCATTCTGGGGATAGATCGAGACAACCCAAAGCTAGCGGAAGTGTTCGATGAGCGAAATGAGGCAGTGATGTTGGCTTTGGAGAGGGCGATTAAAACCTCTGTGAAAAGGCGGGTTACTGCCTCCATATGCGGACAGGCGCCTTCGGTCTATCCGGAGCTCACCGAAAAGCTTGTAAAATGGGGGATCACCTCGGTCTCGGTGAGCCCTGATGTCATCGAGCAGACGAGGGAGATAATCGCTAGAGCTGAAGGGAGATTGGCCAGTCCCTCTTTGTGGAGGCGAGTCGCTCGCGCCGCGAGCTAGTTTTATGGTTCACTATGGTATACGCCAGCGGCTTGAGGAAA
>JACUUT010000104.1 GCA_014859165.1 Dehalococcoidia bacterium | reverse complement strand
TTACCTTATAATCCACGGGGATTTTTCTAGCGAATTCGCTAACCTTAACGCAGAGATAGGGAGCTTTCAACTCCAGGCCCAGGGCAAAGGCCAGCATATAGGGGTATCTGAGGTCGTAGGCCTGAAATACCCTTGATGATAACTCCTGCTCAAGATCGCTGGCGAGGGGCTCATCGCCACTGGAGGCAATGAAGTCGATAAAACTGGTGATGGAATCATAGCCTATAAATAGTTCATCAGCGCCATCGCCGCTATATATAGAATTAACGAAGTTCCTGGCAAACCTCATTGCGATATAAACCGGGGCTAGGGTAGTGGGTCCTACCACCTCAGTGTAACCTTCTCTGACGCCTTCCCTAATGTGAGCGGGGACACAGGCATCATATCGGCGATTATCTAGGATGCTTGCTGCCTCCGCAGCCGCATCCAATAATTCCCGCTCACTGAAGAAGTGAACCTTGTGATCTAGTTCGAGGAACTGGGCCACTCTCCTGGCATATTTCAGGTCGTCATCGAAGCCTTCCAGGGTCACGGTGAACGCCTTCAGCCTCTTTACATACTTTTTGGCTATTAGCGCCACGATACTGGTATCCAGCCCCCCTGAGAGTAAAACTCCATCAGCTTTTTCGGACTTTATGGCTTCATCCAGTAGAAGCTTCAGCCAACAGATTGCTTCCGCTGTATCCATAGTTAATTCACCTAGTCGAGGCGTAATTTAAGGTGAAGCTCCTTGAGCTGCTCCTCCGAGACCGGAGAGGGGGAATCGAACATCACGTCCATGGCGCTCTGGTTTTTGGGGAAGGGGATAACCTCCCTGATGGTCTCCTCCCCAGCAAGGAGCATCACCACCCGATCGATCCCAGGGGCGATGCCGCCATGGGGCGGTGCGCCGTACTCAAAGGCCTCAAGCAGGTGCCCGAAACGCCGCTCAATCTCTTCTTCGCTATACCCTAACAGTTTGAAAATCTTCTCTTGAAGCTCTCTGGTGTGTATCCTAATGCTGCCGCTGGAAAGCTCGCACCCATTACACACCAGGTCGTAATGCTTGGCGTACACCCTCTCTGGAGCGCTGTCAAGGAGTGGAATATCCTCATCCTTAGGAGCAGTAAACGGGTGATGCATCGGCTCCCACCTGCCGCTCTCACCCCTCTCCAATAGGGGATAATCGAGGACAAAGCAGAAGGCGAGAAGGTTGGGATCGGCAAGCTCAAGGCGATGAGCGACCTCTTGGCGCAATGCCCCGAGCGCCTCCTCAACCATCTCGGTTTTCCCGGCAACAATGAGAAGAAGGTCTCCCTCCTTGGCCCCGAAACGCGTCACCATTTCGTCGATTTGTTCCCTGGT
>JACUUT010000050.1 GCA_014859165.1 Dehalococcoidia bacterium | reverse complement strand
ACCAATATTCACCTCTTCACCTTTTGCAGAATCTCGACATTGAAGTTGCCCACAAACCCGCTGAGCTTCTCCACCTCAGCATAGGTGAGAAGGGTGATATTGGGGTGCTGGGCGACATCTACCATCTTGGGGGTCAGGATGCAGGCGGAGCAATCCAGCGTAGGGAAGGTCTTATCAAGCTGCGCCATGCGCCCCCCTATCGAGGGCTCCCGCTCCACCAGGATTACCTCATGGCCGGAGTCAGCGATGTCCAAAGCCGCCTGAATGCCGGCGATCCCTCCCCCGATAACCAGGGCTCTTTTGGTGAGCCCTATCTGCTTGGGGAAGAGCGCCTCGTCGCGCGCTACCTTAGCCACCGCCATTCTCACCAGTTCAATGGCCTTGGCTGTAGCAGCCACCCTATCCCCGCTATGCACCCACGAGCAGTGCTCACGCAGATTGGCAACCTCTAGAAGATAGGGATTAAGCCCCACTGAGGCAATGGTTCTGCGGAAGGTATTCTCGTGCATCCGTGGTGAGCAACTGCCGATAACCACGCGATTAAGCCGGTTCTCTATAATAGCCTCCCTGACCGAAGCCTGACCCGGCTCGCTACAGGTATACCTATTATCGTCGACAAAGACCACCATGGGCATGCGCTTAGCTGCCTCGACGACCTTGGCTATGTCCACTGTGCCAGCGATATTGGTGCCGCAGTGGCAAATGAATACGCCTATTCTAGCCATAGCTTCCTCCCTATACCAGTCCCCTGGCCTTCAACATTGGCAGCGGGTCGGTGAAATGCCTGTTTAGCAGCAACTGCCTCGGTGAGAAGCCCAGAGCGAGTCCCACAAGCTGGGTGAAGTAGAGCACCGGCAGCTCGATATTACCCTTATACTTTGCCCTTATCTTTCCCTGATAGGTATCTAAATTGCTATGACACATCGGGCAGGCCACAGCGATGCAGTCCGCCCCTAGCTGCTTCGCCTGAGACAGTATACGATATGATAGCCTCAATACTATATCGGGACGGGAAAGGGGCATACTTGCACCACAGCATTCCGTCTTGAAGTCCCACTCAATGCTCCGGGCCCCCAATGCCTCTATCAGCCTGTCCATTGTCTGAGGATTCTCCTCGTCGTCGAAATCGAGGACGCCACAAGGGCGAACCAGGAGGCAGCCATAATAACAGGCCACTCTGAGGCTAGAGAGAGATCTCTTTAGGGGCATAGCCTCCCTTTCGCCATCCAGCACCTTGAGCAGGTGCACAACCTCGACGGTGCCGGAGAGGTCACCGCCAACAATCTCCTCCACCAGCTCCTTTGTTGCCCCATCGCTCAGCTCATGGGCAGCGAGCTTAAGCCGAGAGTAGCACATGGCACAGGCGACGGCCAAAGGCAGCCCCGGTCTCCCCGCTAGCTGCAGTTCACGGGCAGGTAATGCCGTGCTCAGCAGGCGGCTTGCGGAATGGATGGAGGATGCCCCGCAGCAGGTCCAGCCATCAAGCTCATAAAGCTCTATACCTAACCCCTCACATACCAGTCGGGCTGAAACATCATATTCCTTAGCTGTGGAATGCAGAGAACAACCGGGGTAATAGGCATAAGCGCGTGAAGTCATAACTCTCCTCTTTACAAAGGTGCCCTTTCCTCCACAGCCTTCACTTTGTCGAACACCTTCTTAACCTCAGATGCCCACTTAACCCTGGGCGGCAGAAGCGAAAGCTTACCCCTGGTCAGCATCCGGGGCAAAAGCGTCGCGTTCGCCAGAGGGTGTCCGCTGAGCAGGTTATAGAGGGCACCCAGCGTTAGCTCATGGACGCGTCCCCAGCGCTGGACAAGGCTGAGGAAGATACGATGGAAGAGCCGGATATCCTTTTCCGCCGCCCTTTTCCCTGAAGTGGCAGCAAGAAGCCGCAGCGACTCCATCACCCGGGGGATATCGATTTCGCGGGGGCAGCGGGCGTAGCAGGTCTGGCAGAATAGACACAGCCAAATAGTCGAGCTCTCCAGAACCTCATCCTTCATCCCCAGCTGAATGGCTCTCATGATGCGGCGAGGGCCGATGTCCATAGTGTAAGCAGCGGGGCAGCCAGCAGTGCACTTGCCACACTGATAGCAACGCAGGATGTGCTGCCCGCTCCGGCGTTCCACAAAAAGACGAAACTCGCTTGAGGGTAGGGGCGTGATAGGACTATCTATCGCCATTCTGATTCTCTAGTGAAGCGCTCACTGTTGCAGCTTACGGAGACGCTTGCCTAGTGATCGCCAGCCCAGATTATACCAGCTACTCATTAAAAGAGTCAAGCCATCCTATCAAGTTTTTGCAGCCAGTCGTAGAGTCTGGACCGGTTGTGGATACCCAAAGGCAGAATGACAACTTGTAGAAGTTGTTGAGTGAGCACCCCATCCCCTCCAGTGTGGCTAGAGACCTGCATTCTTACTGATTTTGTATCTGTGGAGCGGGAGAGGAAACTCAAGGCAGTAGCCGCCAAGCGAAGTGAAGTGAGCCGGCTGATATTGACGGAAACCACGATAGGGTCTAACATTTGGCAGGGTCGACTTGTTCGAAAACGACCGAAGGACTACAACTCGGCTTGTTGAGGAGGGGGTTATCTACTGGCGAAAAGGAGGGAGAAATGGACTTTCGATTTACCCCGGAACAGGAGGCAGCCAGAGAGGAGTATGATGCCTTCTTCGACGAGGTGATGAAAGAGGCTCCGGAGAACTGGCTCGGCACGCTGGAGGATGTGTATTCTACCAAGGAAGGAAACGATTTCCACCGGCGAGTAGCCCGTATGCTGGGGGAGAAGGGATGGTTGACCATGGTATGGCCCAAGGAATATGGAGGGCAGGAGGCCACCCGGGTCGCTCAGCTCATCTTTCTGGAGTCCATGGGGGAGCATGGCGCGCCCGGGTATGATACCCAAGGTGTTGGCATGCTGGCACCGACGCTGATTAGGCATGCCAGCGAGGAGATCAAGAGGGAGTTCTTGCCGCCAATAGCAAGGGGAGAGGTAACGGTGTGTCAAGCGTGGAGCGAACCCAATGCTGGCTCCGATCTGGCAGCCCTAACCACTCGAGCGGTGGAAGATGGTGATGACTTCGTGCTCAATGGGCAAAAGACCTGGACCAGTGGTGCCCACTTCGCCGACTTCATGTATGTGATCGCTCGAACAAACCCTGAAGAGCTAAGACACCGGGGTCTTTCCTACTTCGTCCTGAACATGAAAGAGACCCCAGGGCTCACCATCCGCCCCGTGCTTAGCATGGACGGTCATCACCTTTGGGACGAGGTCTTCTTCGACGATGCTCGCATCCCGAAGCGGAACCTGGTGGGCGAGAAGAATAGGGGCTGGTATGTGGTACTTTCCGGGATGGAGCATGAAAGGTCCTCCCTTGGGGGATGGGTTATAGAATGCAACCAGCATCTGAAGAAATTGGTGCAGTTCTGCCAGGAGACCAACCGGGGTAGCGAACCCCTGGCTAAGAAGCCCCTGGTTCGCCATCGCCTCGCCCAGATGGCGATCGAGATCGAGGTAGGGCGCTCCTTGCAATACCGGCTCGCCATGCTCGCTGATCAGGGGGCACTCCCGATGCATGAGGCATCAGCGGCCAAGCTATACGCCAGCGAGCTTTATACCCGCTTCTCCGAGACCGTCATGGAGATCTTGGGGCTCTACGGGGCGGTAACCCATGGTTCCAAATGGGCCCCCTTCTTGGGAACATTTGAGTTCCTCTACCAGATGGCCCCGGGCTGGGAGCTCGCTGCGGGAAGCACCGAGGTCCAGAAAAACGTTATTGCGCAATGGGGATTGGAGTTTCCCAGACCTTATTAAGGGAGAGGAGAGCAACCGTGAATATCGCATTTACCGAAGAACAGGAGATGCTGAGAACATCGGCTCGGGATTTTGTGGAGAAAGAATGCCCGGCGAGGCTGGTGAGGCAGATCGAGGAAAGTGAGGGGGGATATTCACCGGAGTTATGGCGCAAGATGGCAGACCTTGGGTGGATGGGGTTGGTGATCCCTGAGGAGTACGGAGGGGTGGGAGGAAGTTTCTTGGACCTGCTGCTCCTCATTGAGGAGATGGGCCGAGGCTGTCTGCCTGGTCCCTTCCTGTCCACACTGGTTCTGGGCGCCCTCCCCATCATGGCCGCAGGCACCGCGGAACAGAAGGAGGAGTTCCTGCCCAAGATCGCTCAAGGGGAGATGATCCTCGCTCTAGCCCTTACAGAACCAAGTGCCCGATGGGATGCCGCTTCCATCGCGGTTGGCGCTGTTTCGGAGAAGGAGCAATATATCATCAATGGCACTAAGTTGTTCATCGAATATGCCCACATCGCCGATTACCTGCTTTGTGTTGCCAGAACCAAGGATGCCCCGACAGGTCGGGGCGAGGATGGGCTCAGTCTATTCCTCGTGGACGCGCGGAGCCCAGGGCTCAAATGCACCCCATTTAAGACCATTGGCAGTGTCCCGCAATGCGAGGTGGTATTCGATAATGTGGTGGTGCCGGCGAAAAACATGCTCGGCGAGCGAGACCGGGGCTGGCCTGTGGTAAAGGATATGCTGGAGCGCGGGGCAATCGCCAAATGTGCCGAGAGCATCGGCGGGGCGCGCCAGGTTGTCGAGATGACCGTTGCCTATGCTAAAGAACGGGTGGCATATGGACGGACTATTGCCAGCTTCCAAACTGTTCAGCACATGTGCGTCAGCATGCTGAGCTATGCTGATACCGCGAGGAACATAACCTATGAGGCGGCCTGGCGGCTCAGCGAGGGGCTCCCCTGCGCTAAGCAGGTAGCATCAGCCAAGGCTTGGGCTAGTGAAGCCTATGAGCGGATCACCAAGATGGGCGCCCACCTCCACGGTGCGATTGGCTTTACCCGGGACCACGATTTGGGGCTTTACTATAGGCGAGCCAAGGCGGCCACGCTCGCCTTTGGCGACCCCGATCACCAGCGGGAGGTAGTTGCCCGGGAAATCGGGCTTTAGAGAATAGAGCGCAACCGTCTTTAGGATCAAGAACCCGGCGGCCCGAAGATGGCGACACTCATAATGAAGCCCCCTTCAGCACCACCCAGGTTATGTGTCAGCCCTAGCCCGGGGTTCTTCAGTTGTCGCTTGCCAGCCCTGCCCTGATTTTGCAGGTATATCTCATAGATCATCCTGATCCCGCTGGCACCGAGGGGGTGACCGAAGGATTTCAAGCCGCCATCGGGCTGCACCGGAAGCTGCCCCTCTAGGGTAAAGGTCCCCGCCTCGACATATTCGCGCGCCTTCCCCCGGGGACACAAACCTAGGTCCTCATAGGTTACAAGCTCAGTGATCGAGAAGCAATCATGTAGCTCAACCATGCTCAGGTCCTTGAAGGGATCCTTTATCCCCGCCTCCTCATAAGCCCGCTTCGCAGCCCTTACCGTTTCCTCCCAGTGAATCATGTCATAATCGTCCTTGCGCTGGTGATCGCCGGGACCGGCGGCGATCTGAAGCGCCTTCACTAGGAGATAGTCTCCTTTAGGCTTGAGCCGCTTAGCGATCTCAGGGGTGGTTAGGATTGCCGCCGCTGCCCCATCGGTTACCGGGCAACAATCGAATAGCCCCAGCGGCCAACCCATTATCGGAGCATTCAGGACTTGCTCCAGGGTTACCTCCCTTTGAAAGTGGGCCTTTGGGTTCAGGCTGCCGTTGTGGTGGCTCTTCACTGATATCTGGCCGATGATCTTCTTCCCCTCCATGGGGTCGATACCGTAGCGATGGAAATACCTGGTGGCTACCTGGGCAAACATAGGCACGGCTGCTCCCCGCGGGCTCAAGACGGGGTTGAGATAGGTGTAAGCCTGGCCCAGACCACCAAAACCTGTATCCTTCAGCTTCTCCACACCCAGGGCGAGCACGATGTCATAAATACCGGCGGCTACCGCGTAGCAGGCGTTTCTTACGGTATCGGTCCCGGTGGCACAACGATTCTCCACCCTGGTGACGGGGATGTACTGAAGCCTTAGAGGAACGGCGAGGAAATTGCCCACCTCTCCAGAGTTGACAGTGCCCACCCAGGCGGCCTCGATATCTTTGGGCTCGATCCCGGCATCATTATAGGCTTCATAAGCTGCCTCCACCATCATATCCTGGGCACTCTTATCCCAGTTCTCCCCAAATTTGGTGCAGCCCATACCAATGATGGCAACCCTGTCTTTGATGCTTCCCATTTTCTCCCTCCTTATCTCACCGGTCTCGCTTTCCAGTAATAGTTATAGAATCCAGCCCCTTCGTGCATCTTCCTGAAGGTCATCTCCACAGGCAGACCCACCTTCATCTCGTCGCGAACCAGGTCGGTGAACTCGATGTTTATCCTGCCTCCGCCATCGAAGTTAACATGGCCCTGGAACAGGGGCGGATCCGGTGTCGGCCATGTCTCATCCGCAGTGTAGGTAAAGACCTCCCCCCTCTTGTCGGAGAGCCTGACCTCCTCATAATTGTCCCTGGCTTGGCAGAAGACACACACATGCTCTATGGGGAACTGGATATGGCCACAATTCTTGCATTTAGTCCCATGGAGTCTGAGGGTTGAGGGATAATCCCGCCACATCCGAGAAACGGTAGAAAAATCGGGAACACCAGGCCCCGGCTCAGTGGCAATCAACCTACGAAAGTTCATATACTTTGTGTAGCTAGGGAGCATTTTCTTCGAGGGTAGGTGTCCCTTTATCCCCCTGCGGCTAGCCTTTATCTTCTCTATTTGATTGGTTACCCGCAGGATGAAGGCATCAGCGCCATCTCCATAACAGACGAAAAGGATCCTGTCCCCGGGCTTGGACTCCTCCAGGGCTGCCACCAGCATCATCATCGCAAAGGCTGCTCCGCTATTGCCGACGGTAGCGAATAGAGGCTCCTGAACCTGAGTCTTGGCATCGAAGCCTAGGGTCCGTGCCATCGCGCCGTGACTCCTCATGTCCGGGGCATAATAGACCACCTTGGCGAAGTCGGCAGGGGTTAGGCTGTGCTTCTGTAGCAGACCGGAAACCACATCCCGTATGTTCCGGGTATATCCCTCGCTGACGATAAACCGGTCTTCCCACCACTTGACAAACCTATCGCCGTCTCTCCGCCACAGGTCGATGAATTCCTCATAGATATTGTAGCTACCTTCAATGGCAGCAACAATCTCTTTGTCCCCAATTACAAAGGCGGCGGCACCATCCCCAAAATTCTGCTCGAAGGGCGTCTGAGGAGAGCCCAACCGGTTATCGGCAGCAACTACTATAACCTGCTTTGCCGACCCGGCATTAACAGCGTCGAGAGCCGATCTCAGAGCTGCCGTCCCCGCCCTTAGCGAGCCAGTGAAGTCGGCGATGACGACATCCCTCCTGAGATCAACCGCAGTGGCTATAGTTGCCGCTGCCTGCTTCTCCTTGTAGGGTGACGTGGTAGTGGCAAGGTATAGACCATCGATCTTTTCCCGGTCGATGCCATTGAGAGAGTCAATGGCCGCAGCCACTGCCATGGTGATGCTATCTTCGTCGTGATTGGCGACAGCCCTCTCCCCGGGCATGGGTGGCGTGCCCCAGGCATCACTGATCAACCTTCGCTCCAACCTGTATATCGGAATGTAAGCCCCGTATGCTGTTATCCCTGCTGGCATTGGCACCTCCTCTCTTTGAAATTCTAACATATTGAGCCTGTTTGTCAATACTATGTACTCGTCCAGTCCTTCCATGGAAGGATTAGTGACACATCACCTCCTCTCGTT
>JACUUT010000049.1 GCA_014859165.1 Dehalococcoidia bacterium | reverse complement strand
TGATCTCGATAGCTGACCTCACTTCAGAAGACATCCAGAACCTGATAAAAAGTGCCATCGAATTGAAGCAGGCAGGCAGGAGGCCGCTCCTTGAGGGAAAGACTTTAGCCCTCATCTTTGAGAAGCCCTCGCTGCGCACCCGTGTCAGCTTCGATGTGGGCATGAAGCAGCTTGGCGGGCATGCGCTCATGCTCTCCCAGGCCGAGGTCGGGCTGGGACAGCGAGAGCCAATATCCGATGTGGCTCGGGTGCTTTCTCGCTATGTCGATGGCATCGTTGCCCGAACCTTCGCCCACAAAAGCGTGGCGCTCCTTGCAGAGTTCGCCACGGTCCCCGTGATCAATGGGCTTTCCGATGAGGAGCACCCGTGCCAGGTTCTCTCCGACCTTTTGACCATCTACGAGAAGAAGGGCGGGCTTGAAGGGTTAACCGTCAGCTACATTGGAGATGCTAATAATGTCGCCAATAGCCTGCTTCTAGCCTGCGCCCTTATGGGTATCGATTTCAGAATCGCATCTCCGAAAGGCTATGGCCCCAAGGAGAAGTTGTTGGAGACAGTTCGAAAAGTGCTGGTCACTAATGACCCCAGGGAGGCAATTGAGGGCGCCGATGTGGTCTATACCGATGTCTGGACGAGCATGGGGCAGGAGGCCGAGGCGGAGCGCCGCCGGGCAGCTTTTTCGGGCTACCAGGTAGATGCCAAACTGCTCTCATTGGCGAAGAAGGATGCCATCTTCATGCACCCGCTTCCGGCGCATCATGGCGAGGAGGTCGCTGAGGGGATACTGGATGCGCCGCAGTCGGTGGTCTTCGACCAGGCGGAGAACAGGCTCCACATGCAGAAGGCGATACTGGTGAGGCTTATGGGAGTGTAAAGGTGTGGGAGAAAATAGCAGCGAAAATCGGCTTGGAGGCCCTTAAAACTGTTTTGGGGAAGTTGAAATCCGTCTTCGGCGGGAAAAAGGTTAAGATTACTGAGCGCAAAGTCGAAATCCCTGTCCCTGGAGGACGGAGTATTAAATATTCTGAGAAGATAACAGAGGTTCCTCTCGCTAAAGGAACAATGACCCTTGTCGATGGTGGCATTGAGACGATACTGACCTCTCCAGCCACAGCGGAAACGGTGACAAAAGTCCTTTCCAAAGCCGGGGCGAAGGAATTAGAAGACCCAGAGGTGAGGAGTGAGAAGATAAAGAAGTGGGAAGATGCAGTGAGGCTTGCGGAGACTCCTAAGGTTAAAGCCTTGCCCCACAATGAAAAACTGCGGTTTAGCATCTTCGCATTTATTGCCTATGGAGATGAGAGCTTCCACTCCGATGCCTTCCCCGAAGCCGAGAAAGCCTATCGACAAGCCTATGAATTTGCCGAAAAGCTGGATGATAAACCTCTTCAGGGCATTTGCCTCAATCTCATTGGCGCTGCTATAGGGGAACAAGGTAGAGATAAGGAAGCATTGCCTTACCTTGAGCAAGCATTGGAGTTTAGCCCCAATCTTGCTGAGGCTTGGTATAACAGAGGAGTGACGCTTCGTGGGCTTGGGCGGCATAAAGATGCGCTTAGCTGCTATGATGAGGCTTTAAAGCACAATCCAGATCTTGCCGAGGCTTGGACTAACAGAGGGGCGATACTATGCGATGAGCTTGGTCAGAGGGAGGAAGCCATACTTTGCTTCGATGAGGCTCTGGGATTGAAACCGAGTCTCGCCGAGGCTTGGTGTAGTAAAGGTGCAGCACTATCGGGGCTTGGGCGACATGAGGAAGCTATCCCTTGCTGTGATGAGGCGCTAAAGCTCAAGCCAGACGAGGCCTTAATTTGGTATAACAAAGGTTTAACGCTAGCAGCACTTGGGCGGCATGAGGAAGCCATCGGTTGCTACGATGAGGCGATAGAGCTAAAGCCTGACTATGCCGAGGCGTGGTATAACAAAGGTGCGACGCTTGATGATCTCGAGCGCTGCGAGGAAGCCATCACTTGCTACGATGAGGCGATAAGGCTCAAGCCAGATGATGCCGATGTCTGGTATAACAAAGGTGTGGCGCTTGGTGAGCTTGAGCGATACGAAGAAGCGCTAGCTTGCTTTGATGAGGCGATAAGGCTCAAGCCAGACTATGCCGCCGCCTGGTATAACAAAGGTGTGGCGCTTGGTGAGCTTAAGCGGCATCAAGAAGCCATCCCTTGCTATGATGAAGCGATAAGGCTCGAACCAGATCTTGCCGAGGCTTGGAATAACAAAGGGGCGATATTATGCGACGAGCTTGGTCAGAGGGAGGAAGCTATCGTTTGCTTTGATAAGGCTTTGGGATTCAGACCCACTCTTGTTGAAGCTTGGTGCGGTAAGGGTATAGCCCTTCATAAGCTTGGCCGAGTTGAGGAGGCAAAAAGGAACTTTGAGGAAGCCTTTTCGTTGAGAGAGAAAATGCCTGATAGTGGCGTTATGGTCTTGGGTTATTTAACGGCGCTCATTTTGCAGCAAGGGCTGGATAGCATTGCATCAGGGAATATGAAGGGAGTTGAGGAGCGAGCTTTAGAGCTTGCTCAATTGAGAAAAGAGGCAGAGAAGGATGATATGGCTCAGGTAATTGAGGAAGCAGTGGCGAAGTTTAAGAAGGAGCTTTCAAAGACGGAGCTTAAACATTTTCGCAAGTTTGAGGTGATGTGGGGTGAGGTGGAGAAGTCATGAAACCCATCGTTGCCATTGTGGGCAGGCCAAATGTGGGGAAGTCCACTCTGTTTAATCGCCTGGTGGGAAAGCGTGTGGCGATCATCGAGGATGAGCCGGGCACCACAAGGGATCGCCTCTATGCTGACATCGCCTGGAGGGAAAGCGCTTTGACCATAGTAGACACCGGCGGGCTTTTGCTCGCCCCGAATAGCGATATCGGCCAAAGGGTGAAAAAACAGGTGGAGGCCGCTATCGATGAGGCTGATGCCATCATCTTCCTCGTTGATGTGCTCGATGGGGTAACAATTATGGACAAGGAGATCGCCGAAATGCTCAGGCGCTCCGATAAGCCGGTGATGCTCGCTGTCAACAAGGCGGATAACGAGAGGCGCAGCTATGAGGCTTCTCAGTTCTATGAGCTTGCCCTCGGCGACCCACTGCCCATCAGCGCCTATCACGACATTGGCATCGATGAGCTTCTTGATAGGGTGATGGAAGGTTTGCCCTATATCCCCCATGAAGAGGAGCAGGAGATGATGAAGGTGGCCATCGTCGGTCGCCCCAATGTTGGCAAATCGATGCTCCTTAATGCCATCCTGGGCAAGGAGCGAGCCATCGTCGCCGATACCCCGGGCACCACCAGGGATGCCATAGATACCATCTTTGAGTATAATGGCGAGCGCATGCTCCTCATCGATACCGCAGGCATCAGAAGGAGGGGGCGAATTGAAGGGGGGATCGAGCGCTACAGCGTGGAGCGTGCGCTGCGTGCCATCGACAGAGCCGATGTCGCCCTTCTCCTCACCGAGGCCACCGAGCCTCTTACTGCCCAGGATGCCCACATCGCTGGCTACATTCAGCAAGCCTTCAGGGGGATGGTATTAGTCGTCAATAAGTGGGACCTCGTTGAGGAGATGGTGGACCGCGCCCAATATACCAGGGAGATTCGCCAAAGGCTCAAATTTATGCCCTATGTGCCTATTCTCTATATCTCCGCCAAATTTGGAAAGGGAATAGAGAATGTTCTGGCTGCCGCCAGAGAAATCTTTGAAGAGCGAAAAAAGCGTGTGCCTACTGCCCTCCTGAATAGCGTGGTTCGCGATGCGGTGGCGGCTCATGCACCACCTTCCGTGGGAGGCAAAAAGCTTAAGGTGCTCTACGCCACCCAGGCTGAGAGTAGTCCCCCCACCTTTATCTTCTTTGTCAATGATGCCACTCTGGTGCATTTCTCCTATCAGCGCTACCTGGAGAACAGGCTGCGCCAGAGTTTCGGTTTTAAAGGGGCACCATTGCGCCTAATTTTCAAAAGAAGAGGTGAGGAATGATCGTTTTGGAGTATATCGGCGTGATTATTCTAGGCTACCTTATCGGGTCAATCCCCTTCGGTGTCATCATAGGCAGGCTAACACGGGGCATCGATGTCAGGGATTATGGCAGTGGCAGTATGGGAATGACCAATGTGCTGCGCACCGTTGGCGCTAAAGCAGGGGTCTTGGTCTTTGTCGCCGACATGGCAAAGGGAGCGGTTGCTGTGGCGTTTGCCTGGCTTATCCTAGGTAGTGGCTATGGACTGGTGGCTGGCGGGGCGGCCGCCGTTATCGGGCATAGCTGGCCGATATACATCGGGTTCCGTGGTGGGCGTGGCATCACCACAGGTTTTGGCGCCCTCCTGGTGATGAGTTGGCCTGTGGGTCTGATCAGCTTTGCCATCTTCCTCGCTGTGGTGGGATTATCTCGCTATGTCTCCCTGGGCTCTATGCTGGCAGCCCTTGCGGTGCTTGTGTTCATGATCCCTTTCGTTGTCCTGGATGTAGAGCCCTTCGCCTACCTGGTCTATGGAATAATCGTTGTGCCGCTAATCATTTTCCGTCATCGTGGCAACATCCAGAGGCTACTCTCAGGCACAGAGCCAAAGATAGGCTCTTCTCGTACTATTCGGTAGGCTTTGCCAATTGGGATCTGTATTTATAGAGCATAGTTAAGGGTCATTGTGACATAGCGTAGTGTTCGAAAAAGGGAGGGCTCATGAAGGTCGCCATCATCGGGACCACCGCCTGGGGGACGACTCTGGGGATAATGCTCGCCCGTAGGGGCATAGATGTAGCGCTCTGGGCGAGGACAAGGGAGGAGGCTGAAAGGTTAGAGCGGGCTAGGGAGAACACCGCTCGTTTGCCAGGCATCCCTTTCCCCAAGAAACTGACGCCCACCAGCTCCATAGAAGAGACACTAAAAGGCTCCTCGCTTGTTATCCTCGCTGTGCCCTCCCAGCAGATGCGCCAGAATGTGAGGCTGGTGAAGGGGCACATCGACCAGTCGACGCCTATTTTGAGCGCCGCTAAGGGGCTGGAGGTAGACACCGCGAAGAGGATGAGCCAGGTGATCGCCGAGGAGCTCAGCCCCGAGTATAGGTCAAATATCTGTGTCCTCTCCGGGCCAAACCTCTCCAAGGAGATCGCTCAAGGGCTTCCGGCATCAACAGTGATTGCCTCAGAGGATGCTCGCCTCGCGGAGCGGGTCCAGGGGATAATGAACTCGCCATCTTTTCAGGTTTCTACCAGCGACGATGTAGTGGGTGTAGAACTTGGGGGAGCGCTTAAAAACATCATCGCCCTGGGTGCAGGCATGGTTGACGGACTGGGCTATGGGAATAATGCAAAGGCTACCTATATGGCGCGGGGTCTCACCGAGATCACCCGCCTTGGTATCGCACTGGGGGCAAGCCCCCTTACCTTCATCGGGCTTGCCTGCCTGGGGGATCTTCTGACCACTTGCTCCAGCCCGTTGAGCCGAAACCACACCTTGGGGGAGGGATTGGCCAGGGGGCGCTCTATGGGGGAGGTAATGGCTTCCATGGGGAGCGTTGTCGAGGGGGTAACCACAACCCCCGCCGCCCTGAAGCTGGCCCGAGAGCTTGGGGTGGAAATGCCCATCACCGAGCGCATCTACCGCGTGCTCTTTGAGGGCCTCAACCCCGCCCAGGCGATGGCCGAGTTAATCGGAGGACAGGGGGTCTAAATCGCCACATTCATAAAGTATTGCCGTGGCAGCAACAAGGCCCGCAGTCTCCGCCCGCAATACTCTGCTCCCAAGGGTGATGGGCACTATGCCACATTTCTGGGCAAATTCCACCTCAGAAGGGGTGAATCCCCCTTCAGGCCCGATGAACAGGTTAACCGACAACAGATTTTTTGCTGATATAATCCTCAGCCGGTAAATCTCGCTTCGCAGCGCAGCGCCAAGCCCCATTGCCTTCTCCCCTTCCCACGCCAGCAGAGAGAATCCCTTCGTCGACTGGCAGGCCTGCTGAAAGGGTGCCACAGACTCAAGGGCAGGGAGCTTTCCCCGCCCCGATTGCTCCGCCGCCTCAACAACAATCCTCTGCCAGCGCTCCACCCTGTTATCTTTGAGATGTCCCACGACACATCGCTCGCAGAGCATGGGAACAAAGCCAGCTACACCAAGCTCGGTGCATTTCTGGAGGATAAATTCAAATTTTTCACCTTTTAGCAGGGCTTGATAAAGAGTAACCTTGGTGCGGGGGTCGGCCACCCTCATCACCCCATATACCATCCCCTCGACATAACCCCTCGTTACCCTTTCCAGCACCACCTCATATTCCAAGCCGCTATCGTCCAAGACAAGGATACGGTCACCCTTTGTCAACCGAAGCACATTCCTCAGTTGATGAACCAGCTTTCCTTTGATGACCACCCCCTCCTGGTCGATCCATTCCGGGGGGATAAAAAAACGGTGCATCTTTCAACCTTCTCCCCATCTCAAACCTCAATGCCCTCTTTTACCGCATCGCTTACTATGGAGATCTGACCTTGCCCATTCTACCACCCGTTCGCTATAGGCGATGTGATCTTGCGCCATCTCCTGGTCAAAAGCTTCAGCAGGAACTCCATTTACCGCATCGGGATAACGAGCATTGGTGTAAGCGGGGTTCAGCCGGCGCAATGCAGCCTGCAATTCCTCATAATATTGACCTATCAAAAGGTTAGCTTTTGCCGCCTCCAAGTCCGCTAAAGCCTGGGTCCACCAGTTCCTCGTTTCCGTGCGCACTTCACCCTCTAATTTATGTTTCAAAGAGATCCCTGAGCCTCTGGAAAAACCCCTTTCCCTCCTTGGGCATCGTCGCTTTGACCAGGGTCTTCGCCAGCTCTTGAAACAGCCTTTGTTGCTCCTCGGTCAGGGTTTCAGGGGTGACCACATGAACCATCACTAGCTGATCGCCCCGACCTCCTCTCCTAAGATGGGGCACCCCCTTCTGCTTGAGCCTGAAGAGCTTGCCTGTCTGGGTTCCCGGTGGAATCTTGAGAAGGATCGGGTTATCCACTGTTGGCACCTCTACCTCATCGCCTAGGGCGGCCTGAGCGAAGTTGATGGGCAGGTCATAGAGGATGTCATCGCCGCGCCGCTTGAAGAACGGGTGCTCCGGCACCGAGAGGATGACATAAAGGTTCCCGGTGCCGCCACCCCAGCTTCCCGCATTGCCCTCCCCGCTGAGGCGTATCTGGGAGCCATCGTCCACCCCTGCCGGGATGTTGACCACGATCCTTCGTGCCCTCGCCTCCCTGCCCGAGCCCTGGCACTGGGGACAGGGCTTGGTGATAATCCTGCCATCGCCCCCACAGCGGTTGCAGGTAGTTACATTGACGAAGCGCCCAAAAGAGCTGCGCTGCACCCGGCGCACCTGCCCGGTGCCATTGCACTCCGGGCACCTTGATGGTTGGTTTCCCGGCTCACATCCCACGCCATGACATAGTGAGCAATTCTCAATGCGCCAGGTCTCGATCTCTTTCTCACATCCGAAAACAGCCTCCTCAAAGGAGATGGTGAGGTTATAGCGAAGGTCAGTGCCCTGTCTGGGACCGCCCCGACGTGTCGGGGTAGTGGCGCCTCCGAAGAAGCTGTCGAAGATGTCGCCGAAGCCTCGGAAGATGTCGAAGTCTCCGAAGCCTCTGCCAAACCCCTCTCCAACCTGCCCAAAGCGATCATAGGTTGTCCTCTTTTCGGGATCGGAGAGGACCTCGTATGCTTCGTTGATCTCCTTGAACTTTTCCTCAGCGCCATCCTCCTTGTTTCGGTCGGGGTGGTACTGGAAAGCAAGCTTCCTGAAGGCCCGCTTAATCTCCTCCTCGGAGGCAGACCTATCTACACCAAGAACCTCATAATAATCGCGTTTAGTAGCCATCGTTCAAATTCCAAAGGCTAATATTTTATTATAATTCACATTCCCCCCACATTACAAGCGAAGAAAGAGGAGATTTGCTGTTGACCCCAAGGGAATAGAGAAAGTATAATCGTTCCATCTCTTGAAGGTGAAGGGAGTGGATAGCTTTACCATAGATCGCTTTCGAGGGTGCCTGATGGGGCTCGCTGTTGGCGATGCCCTGGGAGCACCTGTGGAAGGGATGAGAAGGGATGAGATAGAGCGGCGATACGGTCGGGTGACCGAGCTATTTGGGGGTGGCTGGCTGGGGCTGG
>JACUUT010000002.1 GCA_014859165.1 Dehalococcoidia bacterium | reverse complement strand
GCTTCTCCTTTCCACCTGTTGGCGTGCTTTCGGCGGTCGGATATACAATCCATCGCACTGTTCAACTGGACCGGATTGAATAATTCATCTGAAAGCGCAGTTCCTACCCACCCAGGTCATGTGTAAGGTTTAGCCGAGTGGTAAAGTAATGCCCATTCATTGGCGATTCTTCAGGTTAGCACAAAAGACTGAAGACAATCCAACAGATTCGGACGTAAGGCATATGACACAGCGATAGCACCGGCACAGAAACTGGCAGTTTGTAGCACTTGACAAAGTAATATAACATCGTTATAATTATATAATAAACAAAGGAGGAGCCAATGGGAGATATTCCACTAGATACCTTATGGCAATGGTGGCGGGAGTTAGCAAAGCGAGAACTGGAGCTTGAGCTCCAGTATAAACCTTTGGTCGAGGAACATGGGGTAATTCACGGCAAGAGGATGGCCCTAGAGAACCTGATGGCGCAGGGACAGGCGGAGAGAGTTAATCAACAAATTTCATCCGAGTGGGACAAACTCAGAAAAGGGGAGCAGCTGCCTTATATCGAACGAAAGCCCTCTGACGTAGCCTACGATGTGCTCTCACGAAATGGTAACCCAATGCATTATAGGGCAATACTTGAAGAGGTAAGGAAGGAAGGTACTGTGATCGGAGGTCGTGATCCTGGCGCCACTCTAATTGCATATCTGAGTCGGGATGAACGGTTTCTAAAAGCCCGTGAAGTAGGGCGAGGTTACTGGAAATTGAAGAGGCGGGAAGAAAAAGTAGAGTAACGGTGGTCTATATAGTAAAGCAATATCTGGAAATGCGTTATGTCGGTTCAGACTTGGTCGCGAATTCGTTGCCCCTTGGCAAAGTGAAGCTATGGTAAGGTTAAAGTTCAACATCAATGACGGATTGAAGCAGCAGATTTCAGCAGAGGCTGACCGGCTCTGGTCTGGGCAGGGTATGACAGCTGTAAGTCGATTGGTTCGGGATAGTCTGAGGCGCTTTTGGAGGTATTGTAGTGGAAAACGTAGACCTAGAAGTCGAGGTTGATAGTGACCTAAGTGACAAGGTCAACGAACTTGCACTCGAATATTTTGGTGACACTAGTGATGCCTCTAAAGGGCGGGTGCTTGAGGTTGCGTTTAGGATGCGTCAGCTGTGGGCACATTCGATACAAGACGCTGGGACAGAGACTAATGAGGCAGTTACCAGATGGGAATTTTCACAATCGCCCGTCCCTAAAGAAAATGATGGTACTATACTAAATTGGCTATTCAGGAGGTGAAACATGACTCAGACGATAGAAGCCATGAGTAAGGAACGTCTGGACCGTTATGTTGTAGAGGCAGCGAAAGCAGCTGGCTGCGAGCAGGGGTTCGGCGTGAGAGGGTGCGACTTAAACCTGAAGCATTGGTGGGCCGCATACACAAGACAATCCACGCGGGAGCAGGCGGAGAATGACCGACTAGGGGAGTATCTGCTTTCATGTGCGAAACTGACCAGGCCAAATGGCGCGATTATTCCCCGGGAATACGTGATATATGATGCTGAGTCAAGCGAGGACTTAAATCGCCCTGGCATTACCCGTCTGTGTAAAGAGCTGATAGCTGGTAGACGTATAGCTGGAGTCATTATTCCTTATTGCTAGTCACAAATGCTATACGGGGCAGGGTGAATACAACGCCAATGGTCGCGTTCCGAACCCTGACAGGCTCCTGGGTGACTTGACTCTGGGCATAAAAAGGACCCTCGTGCGGCCAAAGCCCGGTGGCGAGAAGGTGACATTCGAGGTGCCAACTCTTACTACTGAGGAGCGGTGGCTAAGGGCCAATAACAATCTCAGGGAAAGAGGTCGCGGCCGGGGTAAGCAGGGCAAAAGAATACCCGCGTTGTTCCGAGGCCGGATGCTCTGCCCGCGATGCCGAAAGCCGATGTCCGTGCTGCAGAAGAGGGGTAGTGACCAAGTTTATTACTACTGTCGGGCACACTACTGCCTCTGGCTGCAAGACCCTTGCACCTACAATCGGTTTGTTCCAGGAACCTGGGATGACGAGATCTGGGAGGAAATTTGCACTATGCTGAGTAGCGATGCCTGGCTGGAACAGCAATTAACAGCGGACTCCTCCAAGGCTGAGGATATTGAGCAACTGATAAGGTTGGAGCAGGTGAAGATTAGTCAGGCAAGAATCCGCATCGGCAAGGTGCATGAGGGATGGGAGAAGGGTTTCTACAACCCAGATGATGTCAGAACCAGGATTGCTGAGCACCAGGGGACCATTGCTAAGGCGGAGGCAGAGATCAAAGGGCTTCAAGACCAGATGACGAACAAGGATCTTAGCACCATTGAGGCCGAGCTGCGAGAGCAGTTGAGGATTCTTCGTGATCGTAATCTGCGAGAAGCGGCGTTTGAGGAGAAGGCAGAACTAATTGCTAAGCTGGGACTCAAGGTCCTGCCGTCCGAGGACTTGAAGACGAGGAAGATATGTTGCCGGTTGAATCTTGCCCGAGTAAACAAAGTGAGGGAGCAGGACGGTTTTGCAAAAGTCACCTTTGGTGGGCCACCGTGTACAATACGCAGAACTTTTAGCCTAGCCTTCAGCCTTTCTCCTCATAGCAGCCGTAATCATGGTCATTGATGGCATGGAAATTTTATTGCATCCTCTATGATGATTACCCCGAACAAAGGTGATAAAGGACACATTACGATGAAATGTTCAACTTGTATGTGACCTGCACGCTGCGGTATAGGAGCACTAGGAACTGGCGTGGAGTGCATCTATCAAATTGCGGGCTACGTCCTCCTTTATCCCTTGGAAACCCTTCCGCGAGATGGCTTGGCCTGACGACACTCGTATTCTCTTCGTTTCCCACCTTTCCAGAGTGGGAAGGGGTCGCCGGGGTACCCGCCCGGGGGGAGGCACCCAACCCCCAAGGCCGCATCCCTACTCCTTACGGTAACCCTGTGGAGGAGACCTGTGGATTTGCTATAGGTTGCGACTTGTGTTATGTTAGTAGCAGTATATGAAAGAACCTCTACCTATGTTGACGTTAATTTGGGTGAAAGCTGGGTATTCAGGATGCCGGTTTTAGGTTTGAAGATTCAAATATAGGATCAACGATGATCATTGTAGGAGAGAAGATCAACACGAGTCGGAAGAGCGTCGAAGAAGCTGTTGTGAAACGGGATGCCGCGTTTATCAACAAAGTGGCCCGGGAGCAAGCCGAAGCTGGGGCCCATTACATTGACGTCAACGCCGGAACTTTCCTGGAACAAGAGGCTGATTGCCTCTGCTGGCTGGTCGAGACGGTACAAAGCGAAGTGGATCTGCCCTTGTGCCTGGACAGCCCCAATCCCAAGGCCTTGTCCGAAGCGATCAAACACCACAAAGGCGAACCGATGATCAATTCCATTTCACTGGAAGAAGACCGCTTTCAATCCCTTATTCCTGTAATCACGTCCCAGCCCTGTCATGTGGTCGCCCTCTGCATGGCTCAAACGTCGATGCCCACCACCGTGGAAGAGAGAGTCCAGGTCGGTTCGGAACTTATCAAGAAGCTCGCAGCTGAAGGGATTCCTCTTGAGAAGATTTATGTGGACACGCTGGTGCAGCCTGTTTCTGTGGACACTGGCATGGGAATCGCCACTCTCGGAGCCATAAGTAGAATCATGAACGATTTTCCGGGTGTGAATACCATCTGTGGCCTCTCCAACATCTCCTTCGGTCTTCCAGAACGCCGCCTGATCAACCGCAACTTTCTGGCTCTTTGTATGTCATATGGTCTGTCTGCCGCCATTTTAGATCCGACCGACAAGCAGCTCATGGCAACCCTCCTTGCGGTTGAGATGCTTCTCGGCCGGGATGAATACTGTGAAAACTTTATTGACGCCTACCAAAATGGCCGTATTGTCTGAGGATGATGGTTGATAGTTCGTTGGTTAAGAGGTTGGGGTGGGGAACTATCAACCGAATAACCATCAAACCCTAAAACAAGTTTAAGGGGGTTGAAAGGGCATTGACCAGCTACGCATCAAGGGGTAAGATACGGTCGAGGTGTTTCCACCGACTTTGGGATGCGACTTTTGCCTAAGGAGATGGCGTGAAGCAGGCTTCTTCCATGGTGTATAGGGAGGGGGTTGAGGCACCCTGTGTAAAGGTGTGCCCTGCTGGGGTCGATATACCGCGCTGCAATCGTTTGATCGCCGATGGCAAGTTCGGCGAAGCTCTAGCGGTGATCCGCGAGAAGATCCCCTTCCCCTCAGTCTGCGGTCGCGTCTGCCCCAGCCCTTGTGAGGCCAAGTGCCAGCTGAGTGAGGTGGATGAGGCGATGATGATAAGGGCCCTCAAGCGATTCGTGGCCGAAAGGGATACAGGGCTCTGGAGGCAGGCTTCAAAAATTGGCAAGCCCACCGGCAGGCGGGTTGCCATTATCGGGTCGGGGCCTGGAGGACTCACCGCGGCCTACTACCTGGCGAAGCTTGGCCATGGAGTCACTGTTTTCGAAGCGTTGCCCCAGCCCGGGGGAATGATGCGTGTAGGCATCCCTGAGTACCGGCTCCCCAGGGGTGTGCTCGACGCCGAGATCGACGCCATCAGAGGGATTGGGGTTGATATCAAGACAAACACTAGAATCGACTCACCGGATGGGCTCTTTGGGCAGGGCCATGATGCGGTATTTGTGGCCGTTGGTGCCCATAAGCCGATGAAGATGGGCGTTGAGGGCGAGGATGGCCCGGGGGTGGTGGAGTCCCTGTCCCTGCTTAGGCAGGTAAATCAGGGCCAAAAGGTCAGCTTGGGGAACAGGGTTGCGGTGGTTGGTGGGGGAAATTCGGCCATAGATGCAGCGCGTGTCGCCCTCCGCCTGGACGCCAAAGAGGTGACCATTATCTATCGTCGCACCCAGGCGGAGATGCCTGCCAATCCAGCCGAGATAGAGGAGGCGCTTAAGGAGGGAGTGACGATTCAGTTTCTCGCCGCGCCGACAGGGATAACCAGAGATAACGGTGCGGTCAAGATGGAGTGCATCCGCATGAAGCTTGGAGGGCTGGATGAAAGCGGCCGGCCGCGACCCGAGCCGATCGCGGGCAGCGAATTCAGCATGAGCTTTGATATGGCGATCTCGGCCATCGGCCAGGTGCCTGATATCCCAGCCCAGTTTGGGCTGGCTATTAGTGAGAGGGGCACCTTAGAGGCCGATCCCGATACCTTGACCACAAGTAGAGAAGGGGTTTTTGCCGGCGGCGATGCGACGAGCGGGCCGGCTTCGGTGATCGAGGCCATTGCTGCAGGCAGGCGAGCGGCGATCTCGATAGACAGATACCTCGGTGGCAGTGGGGTGATCGACGAGAAGCTAGTGCCGCATGATGAGATAGCGCCCCTCGAGCCCTGGGTGCCCGTTGGCGAGCGGGCCATGATCCCCTCATTACCCATCGCTGAGCGACTGGCTGGCTTTGCCGAGGTAGAGCTCTCCCTCAGCGAGGAGCTAGCTGTGGAGCAGGCAAAACGCTGCTTAAGGTGTGACCTACCAATTATAGCTGACCCGGCCAAATGCTGCGGATGTTTGATCTGCGAACTACGCTGCTCCCTCAGGCTGGAGGGGGCCTTTAACCCCTCAAAGGCTCGAATCAAAATCCGCAGGCTGGTTAAGGCGGATACTGAATACATGGTCTCTTTCACCGATGAATGCGACAATTGTGGCATCTGTGCCCGGTATTGCCCCTATGGCACCTTGAGCCGGGAAAGGAAGGAGGTAGCCTGAGGTGAGGATGCTAGGGTATGCGGGAAGAATCCTCTATGTGGATCTCAGCAGAGGCAGGATAGAAAGGGAGGCCCTCGATCCCGAGCTGGTGAGCACCTTCATTGGAGGTGCGGGGATCAATCAGCGGCTGGCCTATGACCTTATCCCGCCAAATGTAGATCCCCTGGCCCCCGAGAACGCCATCATCTTCGGGGCCGGCCCCTTTTCAGGCACTATCGTTCCTGGTTCCTCTGAGCTATCCATCACCTTCAAGCTCCCCCTTAGCGAGGGGATCGCCACCAGCTGCGGCGGAGGGCACTTCCCTCTCATGCTCAAATCTTCAGGATATGACCATATCGTCATCAGCGGCCGAGCCCCAAGGCCGGTATACCTTAAGATACTAAACGACGATGTGGAGCTATGTGATGCCAGGGACCTCTGGGGTCTAGATGGCTGGGATACCGTCGATGAGCTCAGGGGAAGGCATGGGCCATGCAGTGTGATCCCTATAGGCCTAGCGGGGGAGAATCTGGTCAGGATCTCGGTAACCTTCATAGATAAGGGGGGCACGGTGGGCTACGGAGGCCTGCCGGCGGTTATGGGTTCGAAGAACCTCAAGGCCATTGTGGCGTGCCAGGGGGATAGGGAGATAAGGGTTGCTCACCCCCTCAGGTTGCAAAGGGCGGTGGACAGGATGATGGAGCGGGTCATGAGCTACCGCATGCGTCCCACCTTGATTGAAGGGGGCACCTATTCTATGACCACAGGGTGGCTGGGGGCCCTGGCGGAAGTGGATGTTGATGCTTGGGATGAGATACACAAAAAGAGCAGGAAGACGCTCGCCTGCCCAAGCTGCCCTATGGGCGATAAGGAGCTGGTTCGCCTTACCGAAGGCGAATATGCCCCTATGGTGGGGTATATGACGGATTTCATGGCAGAATGGGAATCCAGTGGCAACACCTATCTGGATAGCCATAATAGGGCGGTCTACCGGCGGGACAAGTTTAATAGGGACGGAGTCTGCAAGTGTAACTACGGCAATCTAATGGATATGATGGTTTCCCTCTATAATCAGGGGATCATTACCAAGGAGGACACCGACGGCTTCGGATTTGAGACGGAGCCGGACTATGATACCAGCCTCAGGCTGATTCATATGATCTCCCATAGGGAGGGCTTCGGGGACCTCCTGGCTGAAGGTGGCCTCAGGGTAGCCCAGAGGATCGGCAGCGGGGCGGAGAAGCATCTGCTTCATATCAAAGGCTGTGCCCAGTTCATCGAGCCCAGGATAGATGGCTTCCACTCCATGGCTTTTTGCCAGATGGTGCACCCGGGGCGCCCTCACTATGCTCCCGGCGGCATTGGCATCTACATACCAGGGCGCCCTATCGATATGCATATCATGCATGCTCGCAGGATAGGTATGTCTGAGGAGGCAATAGAGCGTATCTTCGGTCCCGACTCCTACAATGTGGGAAGGCTTACCAAGCATGCTCTGGACTGGTACTCCCTCTTCAATTGCGTTGGTCAGTGTCATCGACTCTATATTCACCGCTTCCACGGCATGGAAAGCTTCATCGAGTTCTACTCAGCAATTACCGGGGTGGAGGTAACCCCAGCCGATCTCTTGAAAGCGGGAGAGCGTGCCTGGAATATGTATAAGTTGTTGAATGTCAGGGCGGGATTCAGCCGCAAGGATGATCGAGCTCCAGAGGCTTGGTTTGAGCCGCTCAAAATGCACGGTAAGGAGTGGCGTATGAGGGACTACTTCGGGCACGCCATAATCACCAGGGAAGATACCGAGAGGGCTTTAGATGATTACTATGATGAGAGCGGTTGGGACAGGGAGACAAGTTTTCCCACTGATGAGAAGCTAAAGGAGCTAGGGCTGGAGGGGTTCCCCCTTAAATGCTAAGCTCCGGGGGAGGGTCCTATGGAGACCATAAAAGAGATAAAAGTAAGGATAAAGGGAAAGGAGGTCCTCAGGTTACAACACTACAGGGGTAAGCCAACCCCTGCGGTCGAGGAGTTGTTGTGCACGGAGATTGAGGATGGTTACAGCCTGAGCGAACCTAAAGCGCTCTACACCCAGGTGAGGGTCAAAGAGGTGGTGGGAAGATCGATAATATTAGACAATGGTTTGATGTTGGGGGCAGGACATGCCCTAAAAGACTGGAGAGGTTCGGAGTATTTAGGGGTGGCAATATGCACCATCGGTTCACCATTAGAAGACAGGGTCGCTGAACTCTTCGTCCAGGGGGAATACCCCGCTGCGTTGATGTTAGACAGCGTGGGCTCAGCGGCGGCTGATAGTGTGGCCGACTACGTTAATCATTTTATATGCCAAAGGGCAAAGGGTCTGAGCCTTGGGGTCGGCGCTCGGTTGAGTCCTGGATACGGGAAATGGGACTTGAGGGATCAGAAAGTGCTCTTTGCCCTCCTTCCCGGTGAAAAGGTGGGGGTTCGCCTCAATGAGAATTGCATGATGATCCCCAGGAAGTCTGTCTCCTTTTGTGTTGGCCTGGGTGCCGCTTTGGACAGCGAACAGAAAATCAATCCCTGCCGCCACTGCAATATGGGGGGTTGTAAATATCGCAGGTCTGTGCTCTAATTTGCACAAAGGAGGATAAGATGGCATATGAAACCTTGCTTGTGGAAAAGTTGGGAGCTACAACCACAGTGACCCTAAATCGGCCGGCCAAACTCAATGCCATGAATGGTCAGATGCTGGCGGAGTTTGACCAGCTTTTTACTGAGCTGAGGACGGACCTTGAAACCAGGTTCGTAATATTTACTGGCGCAGGGAGAGCCTTCACGTCGGGAGCCGACCTGAGAGACTTAGTTGTTCCAACGGAGGGACCCGTTCCCCCTCATGCCAGGGCGAGGCTGGGACAGCTAGGGGGTCAGGATTTCATCCGCTCCCTGGAAAGCTTGGAGCAAATTACCATTGCCGCCGTTAATGGTTTTGCTCTAGGTGCCGGGCTTGTCCTGGCTATGGGGTGCGATTTCAGAATAGCCTCCGAGAACGCCAGCTTTGGAATCCCAGAAACCAATGTGGGGTTGTTCTTCACCTGGGGATGCACCCCGCGCCTGACCCGGCTCATCGGGCCGGCCAAAGCCAAGGAAATGATTTTGACCTGTGATGTCATAGGCGCTGAGGAAGCCCTGGCAATAGGGTTGGTAAATAAGGTTGTCCCCCGGGAGCGGCTAATGGAGGCTGCCCATGAGCTGATTGACAAAATTGCCAGCAGGGCTCCCCTGGCTATCAGGATGACCAAGAAGCTTGTCAATGCAGCCGCAGCACCAAACTTCGGCGACTTGTATATCTGCGAACCAGAGCTTGTGGAGCGCTTGTTTCTATCGCCGGACCTCACAGAGGGGATGAGGGCCTTCATCGAGAAGAGGAAGCCAAATTTCACCGAGCGATAAAAGGAGGCAGAGATGAGTGAGCTTGAAGAGATAGGGGAGAATTTAATCGAGGGACAAGCTGATAAGGTGAGGGAGCTGACCCAAGCAGCCGTAGATAAGGGGATAGGGATAGAAAAGATACTGGATGATGGGCTGATTGCAGGCATGATGGTGGTGGGGGAACGGTTCAAGCGGAAGGAGATATATCTTCCTGAGGTGCTCTTTTCCGCCAGAGCGATGAAAGCCGGGATGGAGGTATTGGAGCCGCTGCTGCTTAGTGCCGGCGCGAAGCTGAAAGGGAAGGTAATTCTGGGAACGGTACAGGGGGATGTGCACGACATCGGGAAGAACCTGGTGGCGATAATGCTCAAGGGGGCTGGCTTCGAGGTCATCGATCTCGGGGTCAGCGTCTCGCCGCAGCAATTCATCGATGCCGCCAAGGAACAGGGGGCCCGGTTGGTCGGCATGTCCGCCCTCCTCGGCACCTCAATGCCCATGATGCAAACCACCATCGAGGCTTTCGAGGCAGCGGGCCTAAAGGGTCAGATAAAGACCATGATTGGCGGCGCAATAGTAACCCAAAGCTACGCCGATAAGATCGGTGCCGATGGCTATGCCCCCGATGCCGCCTCTGGTGTGGACAAGGCAAAGGAGCTATTGGGGTTGAGCTAAGGCCAAAATCGAAGGAGGTGTCTTATGGAGAGGCAATACAGCGGAAAAGATCACATGGCTGCTGTCTTCGGGGGTGAAGCTACCGATAGGATTCCGGTAAGGGCTATGCAAACCTTAAAGCCCGCTCTGGAGCTTGCTGGCGTCACTGGCAAGGAGGTGCGAACCGAGCCTGACAAGTATATAAAGGCCATGGTTGCGCTACAGGAAGTCGTTCCTTCAGATGCGATAGTGATATTAGTTGGAGATGATGCTTTGTTCGCTAATATTGTCGGGCTTTCCTTCGAGGAGCTCAAAGCCCTTGGCATGAGGGGGAAACCCCTCTTGGGGGACAAATCAACCTTCGCCAAAATTGAACTCCGTGAACCTAAGCAGTACGAGCGTCTTCTTTACCACTTAGAGATCTGTGAAAAGGCTATTTCAGTACTCCCCGATGTGATAATTGATGCTTTTACTATCTCCCCGTGGACAGCGGCGATGATGCTGAGAGGCATGGAAAACTTCATTTTTGACACTAAAGATGACCCTCAGTTCGCCCATGATCTGCTTCGCTTCACCACCGAGTTTGCCAAGATGGTTGGCGATGCCCTGCTAGAAACAGGGATAGGATTACTAACCGTTGCTGACCCAAACGCAGGCAGCAGTGTAATATCTCCCAAGATGTTTAGAGAATGGGCCAAACCCTACCTTGAGGAGACCGTCACTCACTTTAAGCGCCAGAGGGAAACACCGATTTTCCTCCACATCTGCGGCTACACCGATCCCATCATGGAGGACCTCGTCTCGCTGGGGATAGATGGGATGAGCATCGATGACCCCTCTTCTCTCAAAAGGCTGGTTGAGATCTCCCAAGGGAGGATCGTAATTGAGGGGAATTTCCCAACGGAGCTATATGTTATAGGGACAAAAGATCAGATCGACGAGAAGGTAAAGGAGTGCATCGATACCGCCGCCGAACCGAATGGATATAAATATATATTGTGCTCCGGGTGTCAGGTCCCCGATAATGCACCTATCGAAAATGTCAAGCATTTCCTGGAGTTTGGTCGCCAATACGGGCGCTATAGCTGAAGGAGAAAAGGGTGGCTGCCTGAAATGGAGATCCCCGGATACGCTGGAAGCATCCTTTACGTCGACCTGACCAGCGGCCAGATAAGGAAGGAGCCCCTCGACCCTGAAATGGTGAGAGCCCTTATCGGCGGCTGGGGGATCAACAACAGGCTGGCCTATGACCTCATCCCCCCCGATGCCGACCCCCTTTCCCCCGAGAATGCGATCCTAATCGGCACCGGTCCCTTCTCGGGCACGATAGTTCCCGGGTCTGCAGAGCTACTTGTCACCAGCAAATTTCCCCTTAATGGTTCCTTCGCCACCGCCTGTGGGGGAGGGAATTTCGCCCTTATGCTCAAAACCTCTGGCTACGACCATGTGGTCATCAGCGGTCGTGCCGAAAAGCCCGTGTACCTCAAGATCCTTGATGACGATGTGGAGCTATGCGATGCCGGCGGCCTCTGGGGGAGGGATACTTTCGAGACGGTTGACGAGCTAAGAGAGCGCTATGATCCTTGCAGCGTGATCCCCATAGGCCAGGCAGGGGAGAACCTAGTGAAGGTTTCGGTTACCGCCATCGATAAGGGGGGCACTCTGGGCTCGGGTGGCCTTCCTGCGGTGATGGGCTCCAAGAGACTTAAGGCCATTGTCGCCGTCCAAGGGACAAGGGGGGTAAGGGTTGCCCACCGTCTCAAGCTGCGGAAGGTGGTGGACGAGATGCTCGATAGCATCATGAACTACCGCCTGCGCCCCACCCTGATCCAGGGTGGCCTTCTGGCTATGACCGCCAGTTGGACAGCGGTAACGGCTAAGATTTCCCAAAACTATACTGAGATTAGCTTCGCCCCAGGCCACGATGTGAGGGAGATACACAACAGGGTGCGAAAACCTATCGCCTGTGCCAGTTGCCCCATGGCCGACAAGGAGCTTAACCGGCTAAGCGAAGGCCCCTTTGCCGGCATGACAACCTACATGACACACTTTGGCTTCAGTGGACAGGGTGGTGAGAGCGCTCTCGAGGAGCACAACCGCTCGGTCAGATTCCGCGATGCCGCCAATAGATATGGGATTTGCCTCTTCTGCTTTGGCGTTGTGAAGGACCTCATGGCTTACCTCTATGAGCAGGGGATCATTACCAAAGAGGATACCGGTGGCATAGAACTGGTGGATGACTTCGATACCAACATGAAGCTACTAGAGATGACAGCCTATAGGGAAGGCTTTGGCGATGTGCTTGCCGAGGGCATCCTGGGTGCTGCTAGGAGGGTTGGTAAGGGTGCAGAGGACCATGCAGTCCACATCAAGGGCTACTATCTTCTTGGGGATCCCAGGATAACAGGCCTCGGGACCCCTGACATCGCCCAGATAGTGCATCCAGCGCGCTCCGGGGGCTGCGCTGGCATCGCCGGCAGCCTAGGCTCTGCCTCCTATAACCCGGGAAGACCTATTGAGCAGTGGGTGAGGGAGGCTGAGAAGATAGGGATTCCTGGAGACGCAATGGAGCGGGCCTTCACCACTACCTCCTTCAACCCCGGTCGGCTCACCAAATACACCGAGGATTGGTATTCCCTCTCAAATTGCCTGGGCAGGTGCCACCGCCTCTATATCAACAGATTCTTCACTGTAAGGAATATTGCCGAGCTCTACTCGGCGGTCACCGGGGTGGAGACAACCCCCGCCGAGCTGTATAAAGTGGCTGAGCGTGCCTGGAACCTGTTCAAGGTGCTCAACGTCCGGGCAGGATTTGAGCGCAAGGATGACCGACCGCCCAAGGTGTGGTTTACCCCCCTCAAGGGCGAGGGTACCGAATTCCCCCTCATGGATTACTACAAGACCACCGTTCTCACCGAGGCGGATGTAGACCGGATACTGGACGACTACTACGAGGAGCGGGGCTGGGACAAGAAGACCGGGACACCTACCCCCCCGAAACTCAGGGAGCTGGGCCTGGAAGAGCTATAGATCAGAGGTTGGCCTTCATCTTCACCACCATTGTAGAACTTTCTTTGTCCTCATCCGACAATCTCCGAGCTCCCTTGCCGGGTTGCCCACAAAGACCCTGGCCGATGCCACCCTCTGGTCTGGAGGCACTACAGCTCTGTCACCTATCACTGCCCATTCTTGATACTGCCAGTTCCATCTCGTCTCCGCAAGGCATATATCTATCATAAGCGTTACGGCTCGTTAAGGCGAGCCCTATTTCCATCATACTATTCGGCTTGTTAAGGCTAGGCGTATTTCGCTATTTGCATCTTATGGATTGCAAAGGCCATCGATTGCACAATCTGACGCGTAGTGTGATCGCTCTTGTTTCCACAGTTACAGGCCAATGCTCTTGAATATATTCGATGCTCTCTTTACTTACAGGTGGCCCCATACAATTAGGAAGCAATAGCCGTCCTAATGGTTTCGCGCATAGATGGCTGACCTCCTACTTTTTGTCCCATAGCGACCTTGTTAACTGCGAGCAAGTTGCGGAACCGGGGGCAGTCCTCTTCAGTCTTGCCAAGCTTCTCCCACTTCAGAAAGGCATTCAAGTCATGGTTGAAAGTATTCTTATACGCAGGCTCGTCAAACACACAATTATCTGTACCTGAAGTAAGGTATCCGTCTACCACCTCCGTCGCAGCATCAGGTAGTGCTTGCGCCGCTGACTCGTGGTTGCCGTCGAAGAGTTTCAGCAACGCACGAGTGCAATTTTTTCGAGTCGCTGCTATCTCTGCCCTTGTCATCACGTCTTTCAGCAAGTCTATTACAATCATGTAGAAAAGGAATTTCGTTTGTTTGCGCGTAATTTTGGCAGCTCCTCTGCCAAAATCAAGTTTGTCTGCTGCGCACTGTAACTGATAAGCTGCATAAAGGTCATCTACACCGAACGATTCATCTTCTCCGTCGACAGGTTCCATAATCTTCTTGAATATGGCTCCATTCGGAACAAACGGCCCATTCTTGCCAAACGCTGTTCCAGCTTCACCAAGCCATCCCGAGCCGTACACCTTTAGTAAGTCAAAGGCATTAGCTGCCTTAGTAAATTTTTTAATGTCGGGGCGTTGTTTTTGTAGTGCACGGCGCGAATCCCAGCCACCGCGCTGTCTTTCCAGAAATACCTCATATCTTTCAGACATAAGGCTTGCCCATCTCTTAAAGTCCGTAGTTAAAGCGAGGAAATCCTTTTCCCTCACTGCATTTTGACTATTTGTGTACCGAGTAATAGCTCGCTCAAGTTCTTCTCCATTGTCCCCCACCCTTACAATCTTTGTTATGACAACTCCTTCTCCAGCTCGCTTGCGCCATTCTTCCAATTCTGGTGAGGTGCCCGTACCACCAGCTTCTAGTTTTTCGTAGCAGATCTCCCAAATGGTTTTCGTTGTCTGACATCCGTTAACGACAAAGGGCTCTATTAGTTCGATATTCCCATTTCCATTGAGTACAAAATTTGTCACTACAATTGTGATTCCATTGTTATACAATCCAAAGCGCTCCGGAGCATTGCGCAGTGTTTCTTGGATTCCTTTATTGATTTTGCCGCGACCACCCAGAAAGCGCCGCACATTCCTTTCATAAAGCTGGTCTAAATCTTCTGTACGATCCCGATAAGCCTTAAGGAATTCAAAGAGGTCAATGAGTGTCACCGTGCCTACTAAGACGTCCTCGCCAGATTTCACCATGTTTGCCTTGATCGGTACTCGAATCCGGTCTTTACCGGTCACCAATTCTTCAAGCGTACGCCGATAGACGGTTTCTATAGAAATAGACTCGACATCAAAAATAGGGCCAAGGCGTTCACGGCCCATCGCACGAACATCCTTTAGAACCTGCTTTTCCTCTTCGCTCAAAGGCAATTCAGTTGCAAATACAAGGCGGATTCTGTCCCGATCAGAAGCTTGCTTGCGAAAGTTGCTTAACCGTTCAAGCAGCCCCTCAGCTAGAGAGGACAGCTTAGGGCGTCTACCATCAAGGCTTTCTATGACCTTCTGACTTTCTTCAAGAAGCGTGGTAGTACCATGAAAGGCTTTCCCATACTTACTTTGAACAATGTACCAGGTATGGCCTACAGCAGACTCTTCCTCACCTTCTCCGGTATCGCCACGTTCACCACGATCTAGGTAAGCTATATCTATGCCACCGTCACCACTGCCATCACAATAGACAAGGTCGTCGGAAGCACTCTCGATATCCAGCCACTGGATAAGGAGTTTGTGAGCGAAGCGGCGGCCCAGCTCGACGGTGGATGGACTACCGCTTTGGATATCTTCGAGCCACTGGTTCCGAAAATCTTCAAAGCTTACAGTCTGTTCAGTCACCATTGTTGTCCTCCTCGCTCTCTTTACCCATCCGATACTTGATGTCATAGTTGATGATGAAGTCCAGTTCCTCATCTGTGAAGCCATAACGCTTTGCCAGAACGTAGTCAATTTCATCTATGATAGATTTAGAGAGCTTTGGATAGAACTCTTCATACTCGATATGTCCTGTTGCTGCATAATAAGCCGTCTTACGCCTAGTATTTTTCTTAAGATCAACCATAAGGCGAGAACAAAGTTCTTTCAATTCATTCGTGATTATTGGATCCGGTATCTCAAATGGGAATGATCCGATAACATGCTTTGTGAAGTTGTGCCCGTCACTGTAGTTAACATAGAACCAATAAAAGAGTGACGAATTCATGATGGCCGTAACTACATCCCTGTCTAGTTGTTTCTGGCAATATATGTATTTATCACCAGTTGACGCTTTTACTTTTTCGCCCCTAAAATAGGATTTGAAGTTCAATATTTTGCCCCAATAGCCAAAACCATAGCCGTAATACACAAAGTTCTTGTTCTCGGCTTCCTGAAGATAGTCTGATAAAGTATGTTTCATCGACCAGAGCTTTCGGACAATTTCATTTTCGGTTGCGGTTGATACCTTTAGCACACTGCTGCCGTGTCTAGGGCGGTCATTAGCCTGCATGACAATGCTGTCGAAAAGAAATGGGCGAGCTTCTGTGGAAAATTTAATATAGCGTGTTGTGGCAACTTTGGGTGAACCAGTACCTTTTCGAACTAGTACAATAGCAACTCTAATGTGTTCAAGTCCGTCGAACAATTTTCCCGGGCGATCATCAAAGAACGACAAATGAATATGGTCCGTTGATCCAAACAGAACATCCTGAAATGGTTTCATACGTGGGGTACAAAATGCAGATAGCTGTATTATCATGCCCAGTCGAGAATATGAGCGCTCTATATTGAGGGAGCGTTCAATGATGTAAGCGTATAGGTTGCCAGCCTCCAGGCACTTTGAATTATTAATAGTATACGTATTTCTTACTTTGCTGTATTCTACGTATGGTGGATTACCGATGATAACGTCAAACCCACCATTCTTCATGATGCCATAAAACTCAACAAACCAGTGGAACGGCTGGTGCGTCTTCACAAATTGCTTAACGTCACGGGCGCCATAGAAGGCAGCCAGGTCTCTATCCAGTTCTTTTTGAATCTCAGCAAGCTTGGCTTTTATCTCCGCCTTGGCTTTGGCAACCTCTGAAGCGCGTATGTCAAGCCTAGTCTGCAAGTCCCTGAAGGCTTTTAGGGCGCAATCAGCATTTTCTATCCTGTCCTCAATTCCTTTGAGTGCACCACTGAGGTCTAGCTGAGTTGCCTTAGCTTTCTTTATCTCTTCTTCATTGACATAGCCAACAAGCGAATTCCCGGCACGTATGTTGAAGTCAATATCCGGTAATGGCTCAATCTTGTCCACATCACTGACCTGAGAGACAAGTTTCAGGAAGAGACGCAGCTTACAGATTTCTACCGCCTCTTCCATAATGTCCACACCAAAGAGGTTGTTGACGATTATGCTCTTGAGCACAAAGTACTTGCGGTTAGGATGCCGGCGGATTCTGGCCAGTTCTTCAGCAAAGTCGGGGTACTTGGTACCGCCCAGCTCTTCCATCTTGTCCAGGCATATCTCGTAGAGTGGCTCTAGCATATTCAGAGCAGCGAAGAGGAAGGCACCGCTGCCCACTGCCGGGTCAAGGACAGTCACTTTGGTAAGGCAGTGGAAGTAGAAGGCACGCAGGGTAACGGGGTCTTTGATATTGCGTGCCCGGTCTTCAGCGAACTTACGAATGTTAAGATTATAGGTTATCAAGTCGTTGATGCTGGAGATTTTGCCGGCGGCAAAGTCCTGCTTAATCTGCTGGTAACGCTTCCGCCTTGCCTGATATTCCCGTTCCGTTTCGGTGAGCAGGTAATCTTCCTGCTTAACCGCTTCGTAGATGTACGGCTCAATGTCCTCCATGGGGAAGGGATGGAGTTCGTCATAACGCATGCTCTCAAGCTTATCAAAGAGAAATGGTATTATGGTGTTCTTACAGATGTAATCGGTGATATCTTCTTTGGTATAGTAAGCCCCCATCTGTTTCTGGTTAACATACTTCTCAAAGATGTAACCCAGTATGTCAGGGTTGATTTCGTTGTCCGCCCGCAGTGGGCGATAATCTAGATGCCAGCTATAGCGGTCAAAGAAAGCGAATAGCTGCTCAAAAGCGGCGTCAGTTATGTTGATGTTTTCTCCATGCGCTAATTCCAGTTGGTGAGGCAGGAAGAGGCCACCATTCAGATATGGTACTTTGCCGAGTAGCTGATTTACCTCTTGGGAGCGCTCCGTATCCTCTTTGGCAAAGCCCTCGAAGAACAGCCTGATTAGAAACTTCCGGTAGAACTGGTTCGCACCGCGGGCTTTCGACTCCCTAAGCTTATTAGCAAGGTAATCAATGTCTCCATCCAAAAAGCCTTTCTTCTGGATGAAATAAATGAACATCAGCCGGTCGAGCATCACGGAGCCGGGCAGGACTGACGTTGTGCACCTTGCCCGTCTCCGGATTGGGAAGCCGGGGCAAACCTGCTTTTTCGGCACATTCTTTGACGATTTGCCAAGCCCTATGCCTATTAATACCAAAAATCAGCCTCTTCCCATCTCGAAGAACCGGACCGCCACGGCGGATATAGTCTTTGAGCATGCGTAAAGTCTCACTATCAGCGGGTAGCACCCTCTGGCGGTGGTGTTCCTGCTGCTCGGTTTGAGCATTCGTCACTTTAGTTCCGCACTTAGGACAAAAGGGATGACTTCTGCCGAGTCTTTGCCCGCACTCGGAGCATGACAGCTTGAGACGGGCTTTGAGATGTTGGATGATAATTGTACCCTGTGTAAAATCTATATCCTCAACCTTTAGTGCCAGAGCCTCGCTAATACGACAGCTCAATCGAAATAGCATATGAATGAGAAGCCGATCCCTGAGATTGGTGGCTGCATCTCCCATTAGATTGATCTCTTCTGTTTCAAGATAGGTCTTCATCAACTGTCCGCCAGTGTTTGTGGATTATTCTCCTTAGTATCATTCTTATTGGTGTGAACCGAACGTCTAGCTAAGAGGTTACGAGCAATTATCCTGCCCAAAAGCCGCAACCCGTCATCCGCGCGGCTTATTTCACTCTCGTCTTGACTCGGCAATTCTAAATGATTTACAATAGGTTTAGAATTCATAACAAACATACTATATACGAGAAACTATGCTGTTGCCAACATCATTAAGACATTAAAAATACATATAATTATACTCACATAAGCACTTGACATCATGAATTAGCTGTGTTATAATTTGCTCATAAATACCAATTTATAGCTAATAGGAGGGCATATGGCAAAGAGAACTAGGAAGCCACCAATTAAGCCTGAATTGCGCCGGGAATGGCTGCGCCTTAACGAGGAGAATGGTGAGTCTCCCCCTCAAATTGCAGCTAATGACAGATATGACGTCCGCACAGTTCGCAAGCAGATCGAGATAGCCAAACAAGAGCGAGAGGTGCGCGAGGCGAGATTGCTTGTGCTGCGTAATGCGCTGGAGCACCACTATGATGATCTACGCAGTTACGCTGAGATGCTGAATTCGGAGATATCAGGACTGAGCAATGTTCCGCCATCACTAGATTACGACCTTATGGGAGCTGCATTGCGACAGCATCTACCCCGGTCGCCGATATGGAGCTACATGTCGAAGTGGCATAACCTCCACCAAGAAAAGGACGAACGGCAACAGGAACTGGAAAAATTGATTGAACAACAAGCGAAAGCAGATCGCAGGTTAACTACTCTGGTCGCTGCCGGCATGGATATGGTTGTCCCTGGCATTATTGGTGTTCTTGCTTTTCAGGCAAAGCAGTGGTCCCAGGGGTACAAAGGGCTTAATCTCAAAGATAACTTGGTCACTGAGCCTGCCGGAGAGGGGTTTGTGAATCTTCGTTACGGCTTCTCGCAGATGGGTAAAATGGATACGGAGCATGCCGAGAGGTATAAAGAAGTAGTGCGGGATGTTCTGGATGACCTGGAATCCAGCCTAAGAGATTGGGAAGCATATCATGATTTAGAAAAAACAGTCGCTGAGATTGGGCGACTGGGTCGCAAGCTCAGAGAGGAACTGGCGGTGATAAGACTCAGGCGGATAGTACCAGGTCGCTGCAAGTACTGTCCCCTATGAACAAGGCTAGATTTATTAGAGGAGGAGTACAATGAAAGTAGCTCTTTACGCTAGGGTTTCTTCAGAAAAACAGGATGTTGACCTTTCCATTTCAGCGCAGCTTAAGTCACTGAAAGAATATGCGGGCAGAAACGGGTACGAAGTAGTCAAGGAATTCGTAGATGAAGCGGAGAGCGGAAAAACAACAGCACGGCCAGCTTTCCGGGAGATGATCTCAGCCGCACGTCGCTCTCAGAAGCCGTTTGATCTCATTCTGGTCTGGAAGTATTCACGCTTCGCCCGCAGTCGTGAGGACTCAATAGTCTTCAAAACTATGCTTAGAAAGAACGGAATCCGGGTGATATCTATAAGTGAGCCTGCAGAGGATACGCCTACAGGAAAACTGCTTGAGGCCATGATTGAAAGCTTGGATGAGTTTTACTCGGCTAATCTCGGGGAAGAGGTAACCAAGGGGATGCGGGAAAGCGCCTCCCGCGGCTTTTATATTTCAGCCCAGGCTCCTTTCGGATATCGCAAGGTTAAGACCAACGATGGCAGTAAAGATCGTCCCAAGCTTGAAGTTGAGCCGAATCAGGCTAGAACCGTAGCTTGCATATATAACCATGTGCTTGAAGGGAAGGGTTTAATGGAGGTTGCCAAACAGCTAAACAGGGAGGGAATTGCTGGTCCCAGAGGCAAGGGCTGGATGAAGACTACAATCCGTAAGATACTGACCAACGAATGTTATACCGGCACTCTGGTCTGGGGTCGATCTAGCTTGCGTGACCTGCCTCCTATTCGGGTAGAGAATGCCTGGCCAGCTATTCTTGACAGAATTACCTTTGACCGGGTTCAGATTCTGCTTAAAGACCGGGCTCCTGTCAGCCTTCATCCCAGGCGGGTAGCAAGTCGCTATTTACTGAGTGGGGTGGCCAGGTGTGGGCATTGTGGCAAGGCTCTTATTGGTTTAGACGTTAAGAGCGGACAATTTAGCTATTACGTGTGTGGAACCTTAGCGAAGAAAGGGGCAGGCTCATGTCCAACCCGTTATCTTAACAGCCAAAAGTTTGAGAACTTGGTTATCGATAAGATAAAAGAGCATGTCTTAACTACTGAGAATCTTACCAGACTAGTTCATATAGTAAATGAGGAAATGGATGGTCTGGCAATAGAGTATCGTCAACGTTTGGACAGCATCCTTGATGATATCGCCGATGTGAGCCGTCGATTGGAGAGGTTATATGATGCTCTTGAAACCGGGAAAATACAACTCGCCGATTTGGCGCCACGGATTCAGCAATTGAGGCAGCGGCAGGAGCAATTGCAGGCAACACGACTGGAATTGGAGCAGGAGCTTTCTGACAGGCGTGTGGAGCTGGCAGATGCAGAAACTGTAGCTCAATGTGTGGTTGACCTGCGTAATACGCTGAGCGAGAGTTCCCTTGCCGAGAGGAAATCATTTGTTAGAAGCTTCGTAAAAGAAGTGAAAGTAACCGGAGATGAAGTATTATTAACCTATACGATACCTATGCTACCTGGGGGAATGACTGAAGAGAAGTTGCCAGTTCTGTCTATTGACACCCCTGGTGGAGCTGAGGGGACTCGAACCCCTGACCTCCTCCGTGCAAAGGAGGCGCTCTCCCAACTGAGCTACAGCCCCTTTCTCGAACTGCTGAGGCTTTGGCAGTCAAACCTCAAAGGAACTCGTGGGCGATAGAGGGCTTGAACCTCTGACCTTCTGCGTGTAAAGCAGACGCTCTGCCCACTGAGCTAATCGCCCATGGCGCGCTTGGCGGGGCTCGAACCCGCGACCTCAGCCTCCGCAGGGCTACGCTCTGTCCAACTGAGCTACAAGCGCTTTTCCGACCTTAAGGCTATCCTTAAAGCAACGATAGAATTCGTTTAACTTTCCTTCTCTTAATGGTTAGCCTTTCTCACTTGGGAACTGCCGAAGGAGGGATTTGAACCCTCACGTCCTAAAGGACACTACGCCCTGAACGTAGCGCGTCTGCCATTCCGCCACTTCGGCTTTTTCACCACACAGGACAAAAATGGGCGGTACTGGACTTGAACCAGTGACCTCTTGCGTGTGAAGCAAGCGCTCTAACCACTGAGCTAACCGCCCAAAATCGTATCCATTTTAGCCCTAAAATCCGCCTTTGTAAAGGGGGAGCGCTTGCTTCGTCAATTTTTGCGCAGGGGGGATGAAATAAAAGCATTTAACTTATTAGCCCTTAAAGGGAAAGGATAAGTATGACCCTAAGACCAGAAATTGATGTGATGAATACCCCGAAGCGTGCAATGCCAGGTATTTTGATAGCCTCCTGAGGTCGTTCCTACAACGAAAGAGCGAGGGAAAAGTAGGAAAAGCGAGGGATTTAGTGCTGCAGGCCAATTTTTCAGCTCACAAAGCCCCAATTGCTGATTTTGGGATGCCTGAAGTATATTGACAAAATTCGACATTTTGTGGTATGTTATTAATTTGTCAATGGAAACCCCGATTTCTCTCTCAATCCCTCAACACCTTTAGTTTTTGCCCAGAACATGTAATATGAGAACTATTGTCTCTTTTCCAGGAGATTTAGTATGATCGCTACCTTTCCAATGAAACAAAAAGCAGCTCCCCGCAAATCCTACGCTAAGATCGCCCAGGTCTTGGAGGCACCTCATTTAATCCAGATTCAGCTAAACTCCTTCCGCTGGTTTCTAGAGGAGGGCCTAAAGGAGCTGTTCCACGAGACCTCACCGATCCAGGACTTTACTGGGACGAGGTTTGAGCTTCACTTCCTGGATTACCATATTTATCCACTGAGCGAGAAATACCCACCTAAATACTCGGAGCGGGAATGCCGCGAGCGCGATATTACCCATGCTGCTCCTCTGTATGTCAAGGCTAGGCTGGTGGTCAAGGAGACCGGGGAAATCAAGGAGCAGGATATCTTCATGGGCGATTTCCCCCTCATGACGCCTCGGGGAACCTTTGTCATTAACGGGGCGGAAAGGGTAGTGGTAAGCCAGCTCATTCGCTCGCCAGGGGTTTATTTTACCCTGGAGGAGGACATGGCCAGCGGGCGGCGGCTCTGCTTTGCCAAGCTTATCCCGCAGCGGGGGGCATGGCTTGAGTTCGAGACCAGTAGCAAGGATGTAATTTCGGTAAAGGTCAATGGTAAACGGAAGGTTCCCATTACCACCCTCCTCCGCGCCATCGGCTATGGCAGCGACAAGGGACTGGAGAAGATCTTCGCCGCCGTCGATACCTCCATAGAGCATCCTTTTATCCAGCAAACCATGGAACGCGATCCCTTAGTGAAGAGCGAGGGCGAAGCTTTGATTGAGTTTTACCGGCGCTTGAGACCGGGTGATCCACCCACTATAGAAAACGCTCGAAGCTTGATAAATAATCTCCTATTCAACCCCCGCCGCTATAATCTGGGCAAAGTTGGTCGCTACAGGCTAAACAAAAGGTTGGGACTCCAGTTGCCCTTGAGCCAGTGGGTGCTGACCAAGGAAGACCTAGTTGAGATCGTGCGGCACATCATTATGGTGAACAATGGGGCCGATTCCCCCGATGACATCGACCATCTGGGGAATCGGCGAGTGAGGACAGTGGGGGAGTTGATCCAAAATCAGTTCCGCATTGGGCTACTGCGCATGGAGCGGGTGATCAGAGAGCGGATGAGCATTATCGACCCGGAATCGGTGACCCCCAGCGCCCTGATCAACGTTCGACCTGTGGTGGCCGCGATGAGGGAGTTCTTTGGTGCCTCCCAACTCTCCCAGTTTATGGATCAAACCAACCCCCTGGCGGAACTCACTCATAAGCGACGTGTCTCCGCCTTGGGGCCGGGGGGCCTGTCGCGGGAGCGTGCCGGCTTTGAGGTGCGAGATGTTCATCATTCACACTATGGCAGGATCTGCCCCATAGAGACCCCAGAGGGACCCAACATCGGCCTCATTGGGTCGCTCGCCACCTATAGTGTGATCAACGAATATGGGTTCATTGAGACCCCGTACCGAAGGGTGATGAGGGAGCTCTCAAATACCTCACCGGATCTCGTGGGTAGGACAGTGGTGGAGGCGGTTTTCGATGGTGAGGGGCATCCCCCTGTGGAGCCAGGCACCCTGATCACCCCGGAGATTGCCCAGTGGCTCGCCGAGCTGCCTGAGAGGGCGATAAAGATCGTGCCTTTCGTCACCCAGGATGTCAACAATATCGTCTATCTCTCTGCCGATGAAGAGGGGCACTATGCCATCGCCCAGGCCAATGAGCCACTTGACGAGAGGGATCAGTTCATCAATGAAAAGATAGAGGTAAGGCGAGGAAGCAGGTTTTATGAAGAGCTGCCTGAGAGGGTGGACCTCATGGATGTATCGCCGAAGCAGATAGTGAGCGTTTCCACCGCCCTGATCCCCTTCCTGGAGCACAATGATGCCAACCGTGCTCTCATGGGTTCGAACATGCAGCGTCAGGCAGTGCCTTTGGTTCAGCCTGAGTCCCCGCTCATCGGCACCGGTATGGAGTGGCAAGCAGCCTGTGATAGCGGACAGGTGCTTCTCTCCGAGAGCGATGGCGAGGTGAGCTCGGTTGAGGAAAGAAAGATCGTGGTTCGGGATGAGGAGGGGAGGGAGCATGCCCATCACTTGACAAAATTTGCCCGCTCAAACCAAGGGACCTGCATCAACCAGCGTGCCGCGGTAGATAAGGGTGAAAAGGTAAGGCAAGGTCAGACATTGGCCGATAGCTCCTCTACGGATCATGGGGAGCTGGCCCTGGGGCAAAACGTCCTCTGCGCCTTCATGAGCTGGGAGGGCTATAACTTCGAGGATGCAGTGGTCATCAGCGAGAGCCTGGTTAGGGAGGGGAAGTTCACCTCGATTCACATCGAGAAGCATGAGATCGAGGCCCGGGACACAAAATTAGGGCCGGAGGAGATCACCAGGGATATACCCAATGTTGGCGAAGAGAGCCTCATTAATCTCGATGAAGATGGTGTTATTCGGATAGGGGCTGAGGTGAAGCCTGGGGACATCCTGGTGGGGAAGATCACCCCTAAAGGGGAAACAGAGCTGAGCGCGGAGGAGAAGCTACTGCGCGCTATCTTCGGGGAGAAAGCCAGGGAGGTAAAGGACTCCTCGCTAAGGGTGCCCCATGGGGAGTGGGGTAAGGTTATCGAGGTTAAGATGTTCTGCCGGGAATCCCACCCTGAGCTTCCTCCAGGGGTTAATAAAATGGTGCGGGTTTGGGTGGCGCAGCGGAGGAAGATCCGTGAGGGGGACAAGATGGCTGGGCGGCACGGGAATAAAGGGGTCATCTCCCGCATATTGCCCATTGAGGATATGCCCTTCCTGCCCGATGGCAGGCATGTGGAACTTATTCTCAATCCTATCGGTGTCCCCTCAAGGATGAACCTAGGGCAAGTGCTGGAGGCCCACCTTGGTTGGGCGGCACATACTCTGGGGTTTAAGGTGCAGTCCCCGGTGTTCGATGGCGCTGATACCAAGGACATTGAGAATGCTCTCTCCCAGGCGTGGATTGCCCAGCGCTCTGGGGCGATTGGCCTTGACCCTGAGGAAGAACATCCTTTTCAGCTAGAGCGGGCCAAGGCATGGCTTGAAGAGCGAGGCTATGATGGAGAGCGGATCTTCGGCAATGAGCATACGGGGGGAGCGAAAGTGGCCTGCCTCAGGTTGTGGTTGGAAGACATGGGGGTGGGAAGTGAGGGCTTGAGCGATGAACAGGTGGAGGCAGAGGCGAAGCGGATTTCCCGGGAGAGAGGCCTTTCCCTTCCCACCTGGGGGAAGACCACCCTCTACGATGGGCGCACCGGAGAGCCCTTCGATGGGCCGGTGACCGTCGGTTATATCTATATCATGAAGCTGATCCACCTTGTTGAAGATAAGATCCACGCTCGCTCTACAGGACCCTACGCCCTGATCACCCAGCAGCCCCTGGGAGGGAAGGCTCAGTTCGGTGGGCAACGCTTCGGTGAGATGGAGGTTTGGGCCCTGGAGGCCTATGGTGCCGCTCACGTCCTTCAGGAACTCCTCACCGTTAAGTCGGACGATGTGGTTGGTCGGGCGAAGACCTATGAGTCCATCGTTAAGGGTGATGATATTTTGGAGCCCGGGGTGCCAGAATCCTTCAAGGTGCTGGTTAAGGAACTACAAAGCTTGGGACTTGCTGTGGAGGTCTTAAATGAGGAGGAGGAGAAGGTGGCCCTGGTGGAGGATTCAGGGCTAGATTTCCCAAGGCTGAAGATGCCTGGATTTTGAGGAGGGGTTGAGGTGCTCGAGGTTAACGATTTTAGCGCTATGCGAATCTCTCTGGCCTCGCCAGAACAGATCAAGAGTTGGTCCTGGGGTGAGGTGACAAAGCCAGAGACCATCAACTATCGCACCCTGAAGCCGGAGAAGGATGGGCTCTTCTGTGAGCGCATCTTCGGGCCGACAAAGGATTTTGAGTGCTATTGTGGTAGGTATAAGAAGGTGCGCTATCGGGGGATTGTCTGCGATAAATGTGGTGTGGAGGTGGCGCGTGCCAAGGTGCGCCGGGAGAGGATGGGCCACATTGAGCTGGCCTCACCGGTGAGCCACATCTGGTTTGTAAAGGGGACACCCAGCCGCATTGGGCTCCTACTCGACATCTCCCCGCGAAATTTGGAGCGGGTGCTCTACTTCGCCCAGTATATAGTCACTCATATAGATGAAGAAGCAAGGGGCGAGGCGATAAAGCGGGTGAGGGAGGATACCCTCAAGGAGATTGCCAAGGTGGAGAGGTTGGCAAGCGAGGGGGAGGAGGAAATTAAAGCGCATCTCGACGGAGAGATTGCCAACCTTGAGTCTATCAGGCGTGAGGAGAGCAAGCCCATCGAAGAGGAGCGCCTCGGTGCCATTGACCAGATGATGAGCCTGGGAGTTGCCCTGGAAGGAAAGCTAAAAGGGGAGATCGGCAAAGAGGCGGGGGAGGATATCAATTTTGATGGCCTCACTATTGTGCCTAAGGGTAGCTTGATCACCCCCTCCCATGTTGAGCTTCTCATGGAGACAGCGAGACAAAAGGTCGCTGAGATCGAAGGCAATTTTGCCATGGTTTTCCAAGAGATATATGCCAAGACCGATGCTGAGATCAGGCAGCGGCGAAGCGAAGCCATATTGGAGATAAGCCAACTCCGCCAGAGGGTTGCTGAAAAACAGAAGCAATTGGTGGAGGAGCTTAGCGCCATGGTCGAGGCGCTGGAGGAGCTTCATCCCCTGACGCTGCTCACTGAGAGCAGATATCACGAGCTTAAAGATAAATTTAAGGATGTGTTCAAGGCAGGCATGGGGGCTGAGGCCATCCTAGATATCCTCGCCAACCTCAATCTCGATGAGCTTCGCGAATTCCTTTATAAGGAGTTCCACTCCAGCACAGGGCAGCGAAGGAAGAAGGCCACCAAAAGGCTCAGGGTCGTTGAGGCCTTAAGGAGAAGCGGGAATAAGCCGGAGTGGATGATCCTCACCCTGCTCCCTGTCTTGCCTCCGGACCTTCGTCCCATGGTTCAACTAGATGGGGGGAGATTTGCCACCTCAGACCTCAATGACCTTTATCGGCGGGTGATCAATCGCAACAACAGGCTGCGGCGGTTAATGGAGCTTGGTGCCCCTGAGATCATCGTGCGCAACGAGAAGCGCATGCTCCAGGAAGCCGTGGACTCCCTTATCGATAATGGCAGGAGGGGGCGGGCCATTACCAGCGCTGGCAACCACAAATTGAAGTCGCTATCGGATATGCTTCGCGGGAAGCAGGGGCGATTCCGCCAGAACCTCTTAGGAAAGAGGGTGGACTACAGTGGGCGCTCGGTGATTGTGGTTGGTCCTGAACTGAAGCTTCATCAATGTGGTTTGCCCAAAAGGATGGCTCTTGAGCTTTTCAAACCCTTCATCATGCATCGCCTGATCATGCGAGGCTATGCTCATAACATTAAAAGTGCCAAACGGCTGGTGGAAAGGGAGAAACCCGAGGTCTGGGATGTTCTAGAGGAGGTGGTGAAGGGGCGACCGGTTTTTCTTAACAGAGCCCCGACCCTTCATCGCCTTGGCATTCAGGCCTTTGAGCCAGTCTTGATCGATGGCAGCGCCATTCAGATCCATCCCCTTGTTTGTGCCGCCTTTAATGCTGACTTCGATGGGGATCAAATGGCAGTCCATGTGCCCCTTTCCCGGGCTGCGGTCAGAGAGGCCAGGGAGATAATGCTCTCAACCCATAACATGCTCCTTCCTAGCTCCGGTGAGCCGGCGGTAACACCCACCCTGGACATGGTTTTGGGCTGCTACTACCTCACCATTCTCAAGCCCGGGGCTAAAGGGGAGGGGATGGTCTTTGGCAGCTTTGATGAGGCCAAGCTGGCCTACGATCTTGGTGTCATCGATCTTGAAGCGGAGATCGAGGTCAGAGAGGAGAACGGGGGGCGAAGGAGAACCAGTGTGGGTCGCCTCATCTTCAATGGAGCGCTCCCCAAAGAACTGGGCTTCCTTAATGAGGTGATGGACAAGCAGTCCCTGAAGCGGGTGATCACCGACTGCTACAAGCTTTTGGGGAATGAAGTGGCCGCTGAGGTGGCTGACAATATCAAGGGCTTGGGGTTTTGCTATGCCACCAAGTCGGGGGTCACCATCGCCATGAACGACTTGGAGACCCCTGAGAGCAAGGGGAGGCTCCTTGAGGAGGCGAAAAGAAGGGTCGATGAGGTGGAGAGGCAGTTCCAGAGGGGACTGATCACCGAGGAGGAGCGCTATGCGAGCGCGGTAGCGATCTGGTCAGAGACCATGGAAAGGGTCTCCGATGCCCTTGCTGAATCCCTTGACCGCTATGGATCGATCAGCCTCATGGCAACATCCGGTGCCAAGGGGAACATCGCCCAGATCAGGCAGATGGCTGGCATGCGGGGCCTGATGACCGACCCCTCGGGCAGGATTATCGATCTCCCCATCCGCTCAAGCTTTAGCGAGGGCCTGACGGTGCTGGAGTACTTCATCTCCACTCATGGTGCCCGGAAGGGGCTCGCTGATACGGCGCTCAGAACCGCAGATAGCGGCTATCTCACCAGACGGCTCATTGACGTTTCCCAAGACGTTATCGTCCTTGAGGAGGACTGCGGCACCACCAGTGGCATCTGGCTCTTTGAGACAGCGGAGAGGAGCATATTGGCACCCCTCTATGAGCGCATCCTGGGGCGATTTGCGGCAACCGAAATAGTTCACCCCGCGAGCGGGGAAACCATCGTAGAGCGAAACGAGGAGATCGACGAGGAGAAGGCCAAGGAGATCACCCAAGCGGGGATCACTGCGGTTTATGTCAAATCGCCGCTCGCCTGTCAATCGAGGCATGGCGTTTGCCAGCGCTGCTATGGGAGGAGCCTGGCTCGAGGACGCTTGGTGGGAAAGAGGGAGGCGGTGGGGATCATCGCTGCCCAGAGCATCGGGGAGCCAGGAACTCAGCTAACGATGCGCACCTTCCATACTGGAGGGGTCGCTGGACTGGACATCACCAGTGGACTTCCTCGTGTGGAGGAGCTATTCGAGGCTCGCTCCCCAAAGGTTCAGGCGATCATCTCCGAGATCGACGGCCAGGTGGAGATTGTGGAGACCGAGGGGGAGCACATGATTAAGGTCTCAAGCTCCGAGCTTTACCGTGATGAGTACCCTTTGCTTTCAGGATGGGAGGCCAAGGTTAGCGATAATGAGTGGGTAGATGTAGGGACGGTGCTGGCGGAGCCGGAGCTCCCGCAAGCTGAGGAAGGCCGGGTCGCCGTTGCCTTACAGGTCCCTCCCCTTATCGCCAGGGTGGCCGGCAGGGTGAGCGTGGAACAGAATCAGCTCTCCATCCGATATGAAGAGAAGGAGGAGAGGGAATACCCTGTCCCGGCCACATCCCATATCATCGTGGAGCAAGGAGCTTGGGTAAAGGCGGGAGACCAACTCACCGAGGGTCTCATTAATCCCCAGGATATGCTGCGCATCATGGGCAAGGAAGCGGTCCAGCATTTCATGGTGAGTGAGATCCAGCAGGTTTACCGCTCCCAAGGGGTAACTATCAATGACAAGCATATCGAGGTCATTATCCGCCAGATGCTGCGCAAGGTTCGCATCGATTCCCCGGGTGACACCGAGCTATTACCGGGGGAGTTGGTTGACCGTTTCGTCTATGAGGACATCAATGCCAAGGTTCTCGCGGAGGGAGGGGAGCCAGCAACAGCCCAGCCCGTGCTTCTGGGGATCACCAAAGCCTCGCTGAATACTGATAGCTTCCTTTCGGCAGCCTCCTTCCAGGAGACCACCAGGGTGCTTACCGAGGCCGCTGTGGCTGGGAAGACGGATAAATTGCTGGGGCTAAAAGAGAATGTGATTATCGGGAAGCTGATCCCAGCACGCTGTATTCTTACCCCGGAAGCTGAAGCCCTTCGGGAAATCGAGGCACTGCCGGAGTTCCCTCTAACCCTTGAGGGGGATTAGCGGTTTATCAAGGCAGCCAGGTAGCCTGCCCCGAAGCCATTATCGATATTAACCACCGATACCCCTGCGGCGCAGCTATTAAGCATGGTCAAGAGTGCCGCTAACCCCCCGAAGCTCGCTCCATAGCCCACGCTGGTGGGCACGGCGATCACAGGCACCGCTACCAGCCCACCGACCACGCTGGGAAGAGCCCCCTCCATACCGGCCACCGCTACCACTACCCTTGCCTGCCTGAGCTGGGGCAGAAGGTCGAGAAGGCGGTGAACGCCGGCGACACCAACATCATAGGAACGTACCACAGCACTCCCCATTAGTTCCGCAGTGATCGCTGCCTCCTCAGCTATCGGGATGTCCGAGGTACCCCCGCTCAGCACCATGACCCCGGGACGAGAGGGGGTATCTTTTGCCCGATTTATGGTGATCGCCCGGGCGATGGGATGATACTCAGCATCGGGCACAAGCTGGCGCACCGCATCGAAGCACTCCTCCGCCACCTTAGTTACCAGCACCCGATCGGCGCCGGAGGCGAGCCGCGCCACGATCGCCGCAGCCTGCTCCGCCGTTTTCCTCGGCCCAAAAACAACCTCCGGGAAGCCACGACGCAGCGCCCGATGATGATCGATCTTGGCGAAACCAATATCCTCATAGGGCAATACAGCAAGCTGGGAGAGGGCCTCATCAATGCTCACCTCCCCCGACTTCACCCCGGCCAGTAACTGATGCAGGCGCTCGGTATCGATCTCTGTCCCCCCATCTATTGTGAACGCATTATAACACCGAGTTAAAACCCCTTCAAGGAAATAAAAAGCAGGGCGAAAAAGTTGACTTAGCGAGCAGCAAATTGCTATAATATGAATCGTGAAATTTGCCACAAGTTCTAGAGAAGGAGAAAAATGGCGGAGCGAAAAACCATCGACCCAGCGGTAATCGAGATACTGGCGAAGGCGGAGGCTGAGGGCATCTCCACCGCCTTTAAACGAGCGGAGACCACCAAGCCGTGCCCCATTGGGCACGAGGGGAACTGCTGCAGTAATTGCTTCATGGGCCCCTGCCGCCTCACCGGCAAGACTACGGTGGGGGTCTGTGGGGCGACCAAGGAAACAGTGTCGGCGAGGAATCTGGCGCGCCACATCGCCGCCGGCGCAGCAGCCCATGGCGACCACGGGCGCAATATGGCCTTCACCCTGCTTGCGGTGGCCCAGGGGAAGGCGCCGGACTATAAGATAAAGGATGAGAAGAAGCTGAGGAAAATCGCCCGGTTTTTGAATGTCCCTGTAGACGGGCGCACCACGGAGGAGCTTGCCCTGGATGTGGGCACGGTGGCCCTGAGCGAGTTCGGCCGTCAGGAGGGTGAGTTGCTATATGTGAGGCGGGCCCCGGTAAAGCGACAACAGATATGGCGCCAGTTGGGCATCACACCGCGGGGCGTCGACCGCGAGGTGGTGGAGACGATGCACCGCACTAACATGGGGACTGACCAGGATGCGGAGCATCTGATGTTGCAGTCGCTGCGTGTGGCCCTCAGCGATGGCTGGGGTGGCTCGATGCTGGCCACCGACATCAGCGATGCCCTCTTCGGCACCCTAGCTCCGGTGGCCACAAGGTCCAATTTCGGCATCCTGAAAGAGAACGAGGTGAATATCTCGGTTCATGGCCATGAGCCTACCCTAGCCGAGATGCTGGTAGTCGCAGTCTCAGACCCCGAACTCCTCGATTATGCCAAGTCCAAAGGGGCTGAGGGGATAAACCTGATGGGGATGTGCTGCAGCGGCAATGAGCTCTTGGTGCGCCACGGAATACCCATTGTGGGAAACCTGCTGCAAACAGACCTGGCTATCGCCACTGGAGCGATCGAGCTTGTGGTGGTGGACTACCAGTGCATCATGCAGGGGCTACAAAGCGTGGCGGAGCACTTTCACACCAAGATCGTCACCACCTCACCAAAGGTGAAGATAACCGGCGCCACCCACGTCGAGTTTGAGGATCACAATGCCTACGAGATAGCCAAGCAGATCGTAAGGATGGCTATAGATAACTACCCCAATCGAAAAGGGGCATATATCCCAGACATAGTTGACCATGTGGTGGCTGGTTTCTCCCATGAGTATATCGCCTATATGCAGGGAGGGACCTATCGGGAGTCCTTCCGTCCCCTGAACGATAACATAATGAATGGAAGGATTCGAGGCGCCGCCGGCGTTGTTGGCTGCAACAACCCCAGGGTAACCCATGACGACCCCCATATAGAGATCGTGAAGGAGCTCATCCGCAACGATGTGCTAGTGGTGACCACAGGTTGCAATGCCATTGCGTGCGCCAAGCAGGGTCTGCTGACGCCGGAGGTGATGGATTATGCTGGCCCCGGTCTCAGAGAGGTCTGCCAGGTGATAGGCATCCCGCCGGTTTTGCATATGGGCTCCTGTGTGGATAATTCTCGAATCCTGACCGTCCTCACCCAATGTGCCACCGAGGGCGGGCTCGGCGAGGACATTAGCGACCTGCCGGTAGCGGGTGTTGCCCCGGAATGGATGAGTGAGAAGGCCCTTTGCATTGGGGCCTACTGCGTGGCCTCCGGTGTTCACACCATATTCGGTGTCGGCTCGCCGGTTGGGGGCAGCCAAGAGGTAACAAGGTTGATCAATGAGGGCTGGACGGAGAAGGTAGGGGCCGGGCTGGAGTTCGAGCCTGACTGGCATAAGATCGTGGAAAAGGTGCTGGCTCATATCGATGCCAAGAGGAGAGCGCTTAAGCTTGAGGAATACAGCCCCACCCGATATGTCAAGAGCGCGACCTATTCCCCTGGGGATTACCTTTCCTTTGAGGAATTCAAGCGGGGGAGCTACTCAAGGGCCTCCCTTTGATGCTTTCAAACTGCTTGGGGTGCTTTAGTGTATCTCTACTTAAACCCTATCCCCCGCTCCTTCAGGCTCACGAATCGCTGCTCGCCGATGATGAGATGGTCCAGAACCTCGATGTCAAGCATCTTCCCCGCTTCTACAATCCGCTCGGTGACCTGAATATCCTCCAGGCTTGGGGTGGGATCGCCTGAGGGGTGATTATGGACCACAATTATTGCCGGGCAGTTCTCCCTCACCGCCTCTCGAAACACCTCACTGGTGCGAATCAGCGAGGTATTGACACTGCCTTTATAGACCTCCGATATGGATATTACCTGGTTCTTGGTGTTGAGGAGCACCACCCTGAGGTGCTCCTGATCCAGAAGGCTTATCTCAGCCATGAGGATGTTAGCCAGGTCCTGGGGTGAGCGGACCACCGCTCGCTCCTCGGGCTGGGTGGAGACCAGCCTTCGCCCCAGCTCTAAAGCGGCCTTGAGCTGAGCGGCCTTTGCCTCGCCCACATCCCTCTCGGTGCAAAGCTCGCCAAAGCTCGCACGGGCAAGACCGGGAAGGCCACCAAATCTTGTGAGCACCCTGGCGGCGAGGCTGAGCACATTCTCCGAAGCGCTGCCGGTGCGAAGGATGATCGCCAGGAGTTCGCTGTTTGAGAGTGAGCCCGAACCGCTCTCCCGGAGTCGCTCTCTGGGGCGCTCGTGGATGGGTAGCTCCTTGATCCTAGGGTGATATTCTACCCTGGCTTGATTCTTGGAGCTATTTGACCTCAATGGTGGCTCCTGCTGCCTCCAGCTTCTCCTTCAGTGTCGCTGTCTCCTCCTTAGTGATGCCTTCCTTCACCGTCGTGGGAGCGCGCTCCACCAAATCCTTCGACTCTTTAAGCCCGAGGCCGGTTAGTTCCCGCACTGTCTTGATCACATTGATCTTGTTGGCGCCGACCTCCTTAAGGATCACGGTGAATTCCGTCTTCTCCTCCACCTCGGGAGCAGCACCTTCAGTAGCGGGTGCCGAGGCTACCGCCACCGGAGCGGCAGCGCTGACGCCGAACTCCGCCTCCAGCGCCTTGACCAGCTCGCTAAGCTCGAGCACGGTCATATTCTTGATGGCAGCGATGAGCTCAGCCTTGGTCAGCGTCCCTCTTTCCTTGACAGCAGTGCGTTTGGGAGCTGCCCTCTTGGCAACCTCTCCCTTTTTCACCCCTTTTTGATTAGCCATCTCTTCCTCCTAGTTGTTTTATGCGAGCGTTTAATATGCCAAGAAAACCTGTTATGTTTGCATTAAGCACATTGACCAAGCTGAAGATGGTTCCCTGCATCTCAGCTAGTAGCTTGGCAATCAATTCATCCCTGGGGGGCAAGGTAGCCAGGGTTGTTACCTCAGATGCGCTAAGCACCCGCCGGTCAAGAAGCCCCCCCCTGATCTGGAGCGCCCCCTTAGAGGAACGAATGTAATCGACCAATGCCTTGGCGGGGGCGGCGGTATCGCCATAGCCGAAGGCGATCGCTGTAGGACCCTCGATAATGGTAGCGAGCCCCTCCTTGCCCGCCTGCTCCGCAGCAAAACGAGCCAGGGTGTTCTTGATCACACGGTATTCGATCTCTCCTTGGCGTAGCCTGCGCCGAAGTTCGGTCATCTCAGCCACCGATAGCCCGCGATAGTCGGTGGTGATAGCGATATTGCACCGCTCAAGCTTCTCCGCAAGCTCTCTGACTGCCTCCTTCTTCTCATCCCGCCGCATACTCACCTCCAAATTTTGCACTATAAAAATGCTTTATCCTCTCCTCCGCAATTTGGCAGAGGCGCATCTTGGTAAAAAGGCGTTCGAAAAGAACGAAAAAAGTCCTTGCGCCCTAGACACAAGGACTCTCCAAAGGTTTCTCCCCATTGTCGCCTCAGCAGGCAATCTTTAAGCCCTTTGGGCGCCGGCGTCTACGGCACAGTTATCGCATCTATTTTCACGGCTTGCTAAGCGGTGGTCAGAGCGAGCGTGGGCTGAAGGTCAAGCTTGATCCCTGGCCCCATGGATGTAGTCAGGGTAGCGCTCTTGATATATTGCCCCCTAGCGCCACTGGGCTTGGCTCTCATCACCGTCTCGATCAGTGCGGCCAGGTTCTCCACCAATTTATCATCATCAAAGCTAAGCTTTCCCACGGGGAGATGAATGACCGCTGTCTTGTCCATTCTAAAATCCACACGCCCCTTTCGGGCATCGCTGATTGCCCGAGGTAGGTCCTGGGGGGGGACGATGGTCCCCGATTTCGGGTTGGGCATCAGCCCACGGCGACCAAGGATCTTACCCAGCTTCGAGACCTTGCCCATTACATCTGGGGTGGCAATAGCAACATCGAAATCGAGCCAGCCCTCCTCGATCCTCGTCACCAGGTCATCGCTGCCCACATGATCGGCCCCAGCCTCCGCAGCGACTCTCACCGCCTCCCCCTGGGTGAAAACGAGGACCTTCACCCTCTTGCCCAGCCCCTGAGGGAGGTTGGCGACTCCCCTCACCTGCTGGTCGGCATGACTGGGGTCAAGACCCATATGGAGGTGGAGCTCCATGGTCTCATCGAAATTAGCATAGGCTGCCTGCTTTGCCAGCTTGATGGCCTCCTTGGGGTCATACTCCCTGGTGCGATCCACCAGTTTAGCAGCCTCTTGATACCCCTTACCATGCTTCGCCATTATCCCACCTCAATCCCCATGCTTTTCGCCGTCCCCTCGACCATCCTCATCGCCCCCTCGATGTCGGCAGCATTAAGGTCCTTCATCTTAAGCTGGGCGATGTCGCGGATCTTCTCAGGGGGGAGCTTGCCGATCTTTTGCAGGTTTGGTATGCTGCTCCCCTTCTCCACATTAAGCGCCTTCCGCAGCAGGTCGGCAACGGGCGGGTTCTTGAGAACAAAGGTAAAGGAGTGATCCTCATATATTGTGATCTCGGCAGGAACGATGGAGCCCGCTTGGGATGCAGTGCGCTCGTTATAATCCTTGCAAAAGGCCATGATATTGCATCCATGCTGCCCCAGAATAGGACCCACGGGAGGGGCGGGGCTTGCCTGCCCCGCGGGGAGCTGAAGCTTAATAACCGCCTTAATCTTCTTTGCCAATCCTACCCCTCGCTTTCATGAACCCCGAGGGCCATTAACGAAAATGTATTTATCCGGGGTTCCCATCTAGAGCCTTTCCACCTGAAGGAAGTCGAGCTCCACAGGTGTCTCCCGCCCGAAGAAGGAGATGAGCACCCTTACCTTCCCTTTCGCCACATTGATCTCATCGACAACACCGATGAAATCGATAAAGGGGCCGTCGACCACGCGCACGCTCTCCCCCTTTCTGAAACCAACCTTGACGCGCGGCGTCTCCGCCTGCATCTGGTTGAAGATGGCTTTAACCTCTTGCTCTTTAAGGGGAACGGGCTTCATTCCGGCGCCCACAAAACCAGTGACCCCAGGGGTATTGCGCACCACATCCCAGCTCTTATCGTTCATCTCCATCTCAACAAGGATGTAGCCTGGGAAGACCTTCTTGGCTACGGTTCGTCTTTGCCCATCCTTGATCTCGATCTCGCTCTCGGTGGGGATAACCACCTGGAAGATCTTATCCTCGGCATCCATAGACTTGATGCGATGCTCCAAGTTGGTCTTAACCCGTTGCTCGTATCCGGAATAGGTATGGATCACATACCATTTCCGCTCATCCACCTGCATACTCTTCTCCCCTAAAATCAAAACAACCTCCCATAGAATCGGGGTGACCCGCTACTCTTCATCCTCCTAAAAGAAGATTAACCAGACGAGTAAAACCTAGATCGATGGCGCCGAGGAAAAGCCCAACCGCAAGGGCAATAGCAATCACCATCAGGGTTAGCCGTCTTGTTTCCTCTCTGGTAGGCCAGACCACCTTCCTGAGCTCAGATATGATCTCACCGATATAGCCACGAAGCCTAGAGATGACTGACCTTCCCGTCACGGCCTCCCTTCTCATCCTACCTCACCTCTCGATAGAGCCTGTGGGTTCGACAGCGAGGGCAATACTTGCTGATCTCCAGTCGCTCCGGGTCGTTCTTTCTATTCTTCGTTGTGGTATATGTTCTATCCTTGCACTCGGTGCAAGCAAGATGAATGATAATCCTGGGGCTTCCCTTCTTCGCCAATTAACCCCCTAATCCAGGGTCGAGGTGAACACACCAGCCCCGACGGTCTTGCCCCCTTCCCTGATAGCAAATCTAAGCCCCTCCTCTAGAGCCACAGGCTCGATGAGCTTCACCCTCGTCCTTACGTTATCGCCGGGCAGCACCATCTCCACCCCCTCGGGCAAGTGGATGCTCCCGGTGACATCAGTGGTTCTGATGTAGAATTGGGGCTTGTAGCCGCTGAAGAATGGGGTATGTCTGCCCCCCTCCTCCTTTGTGAGCACATATACCTGGGCTTCGGCCTCGGTATGAGGCTTGATCGACCCCTTAGCCGCCAATACCATGCCCCGCTGCACCTCCTCCCTTTCTATCCCCCTAAGGAGGCAACCGATGGCATCCCCGGGCTCCCCCTCGCCCAGGATCTTGTGGAACATCTCAACGCTGGTTACCACTGTCCGCCGCATTTCTTTTATGCCCACGATGTCCACCTCATCTCCGGGCTTGACCACGCCGCGCTCCACCCTGCCGGTGGCTACCGTCCCCCGCCCCTTGATGCTGAAGACGTCCTCGACGGGCATGAGGAAGGGCTTCTCCTTGTGACGCTCTGGAGTTGGGATGTAGTCATCTATGGCATCCAATAGCTTCCAAATAGGGCCGCACCACTGACACTCCCGCTTGCCGCAGCCACACTCCCCAGCCTTAAGGGCACTCACCCGCACTATGGGAATCTCCCCGCCGGGGAAGCCGTATTTGGGGAACAGCTCCTCCCTTAGCTCTAGCTCGGTCACCTCCAATAGCTCCTCATCATCAACCAGGTCTACCTTGTTCAGGCAGGCTACTATATAGGGCACCTCCACCTGACGCGCCAGCAGGAGGTGCTCCCTGGTCTGAGGCATCACCCCATCGTCGGCAGCGATCACCAGTATTGCACCATCCATCTGCGCTGCCCCGGTGATCATGTTCTTGATATAGTCAGCATGACCGGGGCAATCGATATGGGCATAGTGGCGCTTATCCGTCTCATACTCAATATGAGAGATGGCGATAGTGAGTCCCCTCGCCTTCTCCTCAGGGGCGTTATCGATGGAGTCAAAGGAGCGATATTGTGTAGGGCCCGCCTGAGACAGGAGCTTGGTCATCGCCGATGTCAGCGTGGTCTTGCCGTGGTCCACGTGGCCGATGGTGCCCACATTGCAGTGGGGCTTTTTTCTCTCAAAGACTTTCTTTGCCATTTTCCCTCCTAATTTAAGCCCACAGCCAGATTTGAACTGGCGACCCCGCCCTTACCAAGGGCGTGCTCTACCACTGAGCTATGTGGGCCTTTTTCGAATTTTCGTCCTATTCGATATGCTTTACTACTTGGAAGCTTGCTTTACCCTTCAGTGGAAGGGCATCGCCCCTTCTTATATTGCCCCCGATATATCGGGGAAAAAGTGGCGGGGGCAGGATTCGAACCTACGAAGCCTCGCGGCGGCAGATTTACAGTCTGCTGGTATTAGCCACTCACCCACCCCGCCTCTTTTCGGGCTTTACGCTACTTTAGAATAAACCCTGGACCTACTTTACAAAAACTAGCCTCAAAGAAGCAAAGTATATCACACAGGACGAGAAAACCCCAGCCCGAGAGCGGATTCGAACCGCTACCCTACCGATTACAAGTCGGTTGCGCTACCATTGCGCCACTCGGGCCCTTTTCGAGCTGGGCCTTCTTTTTTTAAATAGGAACTATTCCAAGAGAATATACATTATCTTGTAGCTAATTGTCAATATGGAGAATATCTCTTCTTTTTATAACAGTAAATTCGGTGTCTCCCACACTCCCTTTCTCTCCCTTATCAAAAAGCGTCCTATTTGGTATACTGTGAAACGGGCGAAAAATGCTGGCAATTGCTGTTATCGGGGCGCAATGGGGAGACGAGGGGAAGGGGAAGATCGTGGACCTCCTTGCGGAAAAGGCGAACATGGTGGTGCGTTTCTGCGGGGGAAACAACGCGGGGCATACTGTAGTTAATCCCTATGGTGAGTTCAGGATGCACCTCGTCCCCTCTGGAATTTTTCATCGGGAGGTTACCTGTATCATCGGCAATGGTGTGGTCATCGATCCCGCGGTGCTCTTCGAGGAGATCGACGAGCTAAAGAGGCGGGGGGTGGATGTGAGCAAGCTATTTGTGAGCGACCGTGCTAACCTGATCATGCCTTACCACATCCTTCTCGATGGTCTGGAGGAGGAATCGCGAGGTAGCGGCGCTTTAGGGACAACAAGAAAGGGGATCGGCCCCGCCTATATGGACAAAGCTGGCCGGCTGGGAATCCGCACCGGGGAGCTCATAGAGAAAGAGTCCTTCCACCAGAGGCTTCGCTTTGTCCTGGAGCAAAAGAACCGCATCCTGACCAGGGTTTACGATGCTCAGCCTCTATCGCTGGAGGAGATCTATGATAAATACTGCCAATATGGGGAGAGATTAGCTCCATTTATCAGGGAAACCGATTTGATGGTACAGGAGGCCCTAGAAAGGGGGGAGACCATCATTTTGGAGGGGGCGCAGGGAAGCTTGCTCGACATCGACTTTGGCACCTACCCTTATGTTACCTCCACTTCTACCAGCGCGGGAGGCGCTTGTATTGGATTGGGGCTGAGCCCGGCGAGGATCGACCGCGTCATCGGTGTGTTTAAGGCCTATAGCACAAGGGTGGGGAGCGGCCCCCTGCCCACGGAGCTTTTCGACGAGACGGGCGAGCTTATCAGGAAGAGCGCTCATGAGTATGGCACCACTACAGGGCGCCCCCGCCGCTGCGGCTGGTTTGACGCCGTGGTGGGTCGCTTCAGCGCCCGCATCAATGGTTTCTCCGGGGTTGCCCTCACCCGCCTCGACATCCTCGATGCCTTGCCCTCGCTTAAGATATGCACCGGCTATAAGCTTGAGGGCAAAACCCTGAAAAATCCCCCTTCAAATTCAGGGCTTCTGGCAAAATGCGAGCCAATCTACGAGGAGCTCCCCGGCTGGCAAAGGGATATAAGCCAGCTTCGTCGTTTCAAGGATTTGCCCCCTGAGGCTCGCTCCTATGTGAAGAGGGTGGAAGAGCTCATAGGCTGCCCCATCGATCTCATCTCCGTGGGCCCCAGGCGAGAGCAGACGATAGTAGTGAAGGAGATTATATAAAGTAGATGGCACTGTCAGCGGTGCCTCTCGCCCTGATTAAGAGCGCTCCCAGGTTCCGCCAGCTCCCTTCTCCACCTGATGCCATCCCTTCTCCCGCAGGAAAACACGGGTGAACCTGTGGAGGTAGCTGGGGTAATAGGGGTAGTTGATTCGCAGCGCTTCCTTTATCGCCGGGTGGTCGCTCTCCCTCAGTTTCTCCAGTAAATAGTCCCCACTCACCCTGTCTCTACCTGCTATTGCCTCCCGGATGCAGGAGGCGAGGGTTTTTTCCTTCTCCTCATATTCCGAAATATAATCGAGGATATTCTCTCGGCCCAAAATGGGCTGGAAATGCCCTTCTCCCAGGTAGGCGATCCCCTCTTCCCTCACCAGGCGTTTCAACTTGGCGGTGCTCTGAAGCAAGGTCTCGATGCTTCCCTCAAGCGCATTGGGATTCACATACCACAGCAGATCGCCGGTGAAGATCGCTTTTTCGCCCTTCAGGTAGATAGATACAGAGTCGAGGGAATGCCCTGGTGTTAGCAAGAGATATGCTCCCGCCCCGCTCTGCGAGGGCGGGCTCGTTAAACGGCCCGCCACCCCCCAGCCTCTAAATGAGACGCCGCCAAAATCG
>JACUUT010000048.1 GCA_014859165.1 Dehalococcoidia bacterium | reverse complement strand
CGATACCGGGCGCGATGGGCTTCATGGCGCATCGGGGCTGGCATCGCGCACCTTCGAGGAGGAGCGCGAGCTTCGCTCCACGGTTCAGGTGGGAAATCCTTTCCTGGAGAAATTGCTCATCGAGGCTTGCCTGGAGCTTGTGGGAAATGAGGGTATCGTGGGGATGCAGGACTTAGGAGCGGCGGGGCTCACCTCGGCCACAGTGGAGAGCGCATCGCGGGGAGGAATGGGATTAGAGCTAGATGTATTGAAGGTTCCCAGGCGGGAGGAGGGGATGAATCCCTATGAGGTGATGCTCTCCGAGTCCCAGGAGAGGATGCTGGTAATCGTAAAGAGGGGCTTTGAGGACAAGGTCAAGGCTTTCTTCGACAAATGGGAGCTTCGCTCCGACATCATCGGCGAGATTACATCCGATGGCATCACCCGGATAAAAGAGGGTGATGAAGTGGTCGCCGAGGTCCCGGTGGCGCTTCTCACCGACCCTCCCCTCTATCGTTCCAGGGTTAAAAAGCCCGCCTGGCTCTCTCGCCTTCAGAGTTTCGACCTTGAGGTGGTGCCAGATGTCGCTGCGCTGGATGCCGATGCTATGCTGCTCAAGCTCCTGGCGTCGCCCAATATCGCCAGCAAAGAATGGGTCTATCGCCAATACGACCACCAGGTGCAGACAAACACCGTGATCCCCCCAGGTGGGGATGCCGCAGTGCTCAGGATCAAGGATACGGAAAAGGGCATCGCCCTGGCTACTGATGGCAACGGTCGCTACTGCTACCTTGACCCCTATGCGGGCGGCGCTATGGCTGTCGCCGAGGCTGCTAGAAATGTGGTCTGCACCGGGGCTGAGCCTATCGCCCTCACCGACTGTCTCAATTTTGGGAATCCTGAGAGGCCAGAGGTCTATTACCAACTGAAAGAGTGCATCAGGGGAATGGCTCGGGCTTGCCGCATGCTTGCTGTTCCGGTGGTGAGTGGCAATGTCAGCCTCTACAACGAGACCAGGGGCGAGGCGGTCTATCCGACCCCCGTAGTGGGCATGCTGGGGCTCATCGAGGACATAGAAAAGAGGTGCACCCCTGAATTTAAGGGGGTGAGTGATTTGGTATTCTTGCTCGGCGATCCTGGCACAGATATTCCAGCGCTTTCAGGAAGCGAATATCTGGAGGCTATTCACGGCATTGTGGCAGGAAGACCAAGGATCGACCTTGAACTCGAAAATAGGGCGCAGCAATGCTGCCTTAGCGCGATAAGGGAGGGCATTATTCAGTCGGCCCATGACTGCTCCGAGGGGGGGCTTGGCGTGGCGCTAGCGGAGTGCTGCATCTTGGGTGGCATCGGCTTCAAAGGGTCGCTACCTGAGGACGAAAGCAGAATCGATACTGCTCTTTTCGGCGAAGCCCCCTCAAGAATTGTATTATCCGTAACATCAACCAATGCCAAAAAGCTTGAAGAGACCGCCCGAAGATACAATGTGCCCCTGAAGCCTTTAGGATTGGTGGGGGGCGAGCGCTTTATCATCGAAGGATTCATAGACCTCCCCGTAAATCAAATTAAAAGGGCGTGGCAAGAGGGGCTGGAGGAAGCTTTAGGCTAAAAGAGCTCACCCTTTTTATTTTCTCCTGTGTAGTTTATAATACAACGAAACGGGCGAAAAAATGAGAGTGGTTTTACTTCAGGATGTCTCCGGGGTGGGGAAGGCTGGAGAGGTGAAAGAGGTAGCTGATGGCTATGGCAGAAATTTTCTCCTTCCCAAGAGGCTCGCCGAGTTTGCCTCTCCTTCTTTACTGAAGCGGGTTGAGGAGCAGCATCAAGCCCAAGCGCGACGCCAGCTCCTCGCCGATGCCGAGTTGGTGAGCCTGGCCCAGACCCTGGAAGGACTAGAAGTTGCTGTCAAGGCGATGGTGGGAGCCCAGAACCGCCTCTTCGGTGCGATCACCAGCAGCGACATCGCTGAGGGAATTCATCGGCTCACGGGGCAAGATATAGATAAGAGGAAGATCGAGCTTGAGGAGCCCATTCACTTTCTGGGTGAATATGAGGTGTTAGTGCGGCTATCAAAGGAGCTTTTGCCTAAGATAAAGGTTATCGTTGAGGAGGAAAAGGGTTAGCCATGCTCGCCGAAAAGCTGCCACCCCAGGATATCGATGCTGAGGAAGCGGTGCTCGGCTCCCTCCTTATCGATGGCGAAGCCATTTTTAAGATCGCCACCTTCCTCAGGCCTGAGGACTTTTACCGAGAGAAGAATCGGTGGGTTTATGAGGCGTGCTTTTCCCTTTATGAGCGAAACGAGGCCATCGATCAGGTTACCGTGGCTCATGAGTTGGGGCGGCGGGAGAGGCTAGGGGCGGTGGGTGGGGCTGCCTACCTAAGCCACCTCGTCTCTAAAGTGCCTACCTCGGTCTACATTGAGCACTACGCTCAGATCGTGCACTGCATGTCCGCGATGCGACGCTTGATCAGCGCAGGGGAGCAGATTAAGGCTATTGGCTATGAGGCGGGACCGGATGTCGATGCCGCCCTCAGTAGAGCGGAGGATATCCTGTTCCGATTGCGCCATGGTCAGCGTCCTCGGGACTTTGTCCATATTCGCGAGGTCCTTGACCGATACTTTGAGGAGAGCGAGATTCGTCCCTTTGCGGGGGAAGTCGTATACACCGGCTTTCCCGCCCTGGACGACATCCTTGGCGGCTTGCATCGCTCCGATATGATCGTGCTTGCTGCCAGGCCGAGCCTGGGAAAAACCAGCCTCGCCCTGGGCATCGCCAGGAATACTGCGGTGCAGCAAGGGGCGCATGTCGCTATCTTCAGCCTGGAGATGGCTCGGGAGCAACTGGTGCAACGGCTGCTCGCCAGCGAGTCGGGAGTCGATTCCAAGAGGTTGCGCCTTGGCCAGCAGACAGAAGCTGAGGAGCGAAAGATCATGGATGCCACGGGCGTTCTTTCTGAGGCGCCAATCTTTGTCGATGACTCACCCATCTTGAGGGTGGTGGAGTTGAGATCGAAGGCGAGGCGGCTTCACTTTGAGCAGGGCATCGACCTTATCATCGTCGATTACATGCAGTTAATGCGGGGCGATGGTAGGGAAGGACGAGTCCAGGAGATGACTGAGGTCTCTCGCTCCCTCAAGGAGCTCGCCCGTGAGCTTGATGTGCCTGTTCTGGCCGTCTCTCAGCTCTCAAGGGCTTCGGAATGGCGGGCCTCTCACCGCCCTCAGCTCTCTGACCTCAGGGAGAGCGGCTCTATCGAGCAGGACGCCGATGTAGTTGTGTTCATCTACCGCGATGACCTGCACTATACCAAGGATGAATGGCTCAAGCTGCACCCGGAGAAGGAGGATAACGAGTATCCTAAGGGCATCGCTGAGGTCATCATCGCCAAGCATCGCAATGGACCGATAGGAACAGTCAACCTGCGCTTTCGAGAGAGAACGGTAAAATTCGAGGACTTAGGGAGCGAGGTGCGGGCTTGAAAGCTTTTTCCGGTTTCCCGCAGCGGATGCGCTTCACCCCCCTGCCCAACATTTTCTTTAGCCAGCTCCTGCCCCAGATCGATGACATCGCCGAGCTGAAGATAACGCTTCATATCTTCTGGGCCCTTTACGAGAAGCGGGGCTACCCAAAATTTGTCACCTATGGAGAGCTTCTCGGCGATAAGACGCTGATGATGGGGCTCGGCGATGGGCAGGCGCTTCGTCATGGTTTAGAGCGAGCGATAAGCCGGGGCAGCCTGATCCGTTTGACCCTTGACCGAGAAAGGGGAAGCGATGAGCTCTACTTCTTAAACACCGCGGGCGATCGGCAAGCGCTAGCCAAGATCGAGAGGGGGGAGATCTCCTTGGGGGCTTTGCCCAGGAGGGAGCCCTATCAAGGAATCGATGAGCAGCCCAATATCTTTACTTTATATGAGGAGAATATTGGGATGCTCACCCCGATGATCGCTGAGGAGTTAAAGGAGGCAGAGCAGCTTTACCCTGCCTCCTGGATCGAGGAGGCCTTTAAGGAAGCGGTGAGCCGAAATAAGCGTAGCTGGCGATACATTTCAAGAATACTGGAGCGCTGGGCTGCTGAGGGTAAGGAACATGGAGAGCCTGGGAGAGATTCTAAAGAGGACACGAAGAAATATTTCAAGGGAAGATACGGACACCTGGTCAGGCGTTGAATTAAAAGCAATCTCCGAGGCTCCTGATCAGGAGTGCCCGATATGTAAGGGGGCAGGTTTTGTCTATCATACGCTTCCCTCGGGACGTCCCGATTTCACCAGGGTGGTCCCATGCCAGTGCAATCAAGGGGAATCTGAGGAAGAGCGCCTCTTGCGCCTGAGGCGAGACAGCGGAGACCTGGGGCTGGAGCTACTGCGCAACATGAGCTTCGAAAATTTTGACCGGAGGCGAGTTAATCTCCCTCTCGAGCAACAGGAGAACCTGGAGCGTGCCTTTCGACTAGCGCGCGACTTTGCCGAGGCACCGGAGGGTTGGCTGATGTTTCAGGGCCCTAATGGTTGTGGTAAGACCCATCTTGCTGCAGCCATTGCCAATTATCGATTACAAAAGGGAGAGCCTGTTTTCTTTGCAGTGGTCCCTGACTTCCTCGATCATCTACGCTCCACCTTCCACCCTGATAGCAAGGTGAGCTATGATGAGCTCTTTGACAGGGTGAGGGAAGTGCCACTTCTAATCCTCGATGACTTCGGGGAGCAGGCGAGCACCCCCTGGGCCCAGGAGAAGCTCTATCAGGTGATCAACTATCGCTACAACGCTCGTCTCCCTACGGTGATCACTACCTGCCTTTCCCTGGAGGAGATCGAGACCAGGATAAGTTCCCGAATGATCGACCCTAAGGTGAGCACAGTATTTGGCATTATCGCTCCCGACTTTAGAGGCGATCACACCGTTGCCGAGATAGAAAAGCCCCAGGCCCGGCGGGCGAGGAGGACTCGCTAGATGGTGAACTCTCCGGTGCTGGTTTTGAATCAAAACTACGAGCCTCTCAATGTCTCCCGCGCCCGACGGGCGGTGGTTTTGCTCCTTCAAGGCAAGGCTGAAGCGCTGGAGAATGGCTCCGGGGTGCTCCATACACCTAATGAGATCATCCCTCTTCCCTCGGTAATTCGCCTCGTTTATCTGGTGAAGCGCCCCCCATTGAAGAAGAAGCTAACCCGCCGCGAGGTGTTCCGGCGGGACAAATATACCTGTCAATATTGCGGCAGAGAGACTCGGGAGCTCACCCTCGATCATGTGATCCCCCGGCATAAAGGTGGCCGGCACACCTGGGAGAATGTGGTGAGTGCCTGTATCCCGTGCAACAATCACAAGGCAGGACGCACCCCTCAGGAGGCAGGAATGAGGCTCATCCGCCAGCCCTTTTCACCGCATGTTAGCGGTTACTATGTCCCCCGCGAGTATATTCAAAGGCACAACGAGTGGCAAAGGTTTCTTCCCTTGTGGCAGACAACGGAGGAGGATTAAGCGCCTTTTTCCCTGAAGTGCCTTTCCTCCTCGCTTCTGACCTCCTCAACAGGGAATTCCACCGTGGCCTGGCTCTCCAACTGCACCACCACCGTCTCCTTTAACGGGTTTCCCCCCACCACAGCGGCGACCCCCATGGGGGTGATCACCCGCTGACCGATGTGGGGCAGCTTCTCTTTCATGATGCGGTATTGGTCGCACTCGTGGCTCAAGCAGCACAGTAGTCTTCCGCAGACCCCGGAGATCTTCATCGGGTTAAGTGGCAGAGCCTGCTCCTTTGCCATTCTAATGGTGACTGGGTTGAACTCGGAGAGGTAGGTGGTGCAGCATAACGGGCGACCACACCTGCCGATGCCCCCCAAAAGTTTTGCCTCATCGCGGGGTCCCACTTGGCGGAGCTCGATGCGGGTTTTGAAGATGGTGGTGAGCTCCTTCAAGAGATCGCGAAAGTCCACCCGGCCCTCGGCGCTGAAGAAGAGTGTGAGGCGAGTGCCTTCAAGGTTATACTCTGCGGAGAGCATCTTCATGGGCAGGTTGAGCCGGGCGACCATCTCCTCGCACTGTTCCAGTGCCTCCTTTTCTTTACCTTGGAATTCCCCCCTCTGCCTTATGTCCTCTTCATTCGCCTTGCGCACGAGAGGCTTCAGGGGCTCGGTTATCTCGCTGGAGAGCACCTGCTTCGGGGAGATAACCACCCTGACCAACTCAAGACCACGCCCGGTCTCCACCACAACCCAATCACCCGGGTTCAGCTCGATGCCTGACGGGTCAAAGTAATATACCTTCCCTGCTCGCTTGAATCGAACGCCAACTACTTCGGTCATTTTTTTCGACCTTTACGGTTGCCATACTTAAAGTCTGACATTTTTCACCTTCATATCGTATTGTCTTAAAGGTTTCGAAATGTTCGAAAAGGCATGTTAAGCATGAGAACCTCCAGCACCAGACGGGGATTAGCATTCTGGTCCAATTGCTCCATCGCCTGCTGAAGCCCCTCTATAAATTCTTTAATCCCTCTCAAGCTATAAACCTCTGCCTCATGATAAAGTATTGCCTCCTGCTCCAAATTGGTAATGAAATCGCCACATCCTCCCTTGATCAACAGGAGATCGTGCCACCAGCCAATCCATAGGGAGAGCACCTCGCCGACCGATTCCCGATCTCTGTGGAACTGGTTTGCTAGCTGGGCGGCATAGGCGAAGCGCTCCTCCCACCCCACACTGGCGAGATGGATGAGTGCGCCGAGCCTCACCGCTCGCTCGCTAAGGAGGTGCTCATCAGTAAGAGCAGCCGCCGCCCAGCCAGGGCAGCCTGAGGAGAGCCTCGCCAGAATTTTTGCTCTTTGCGGGGCTACACTCCAACGCCCGATAAGGTAGTGTTCTATCACAGGGATGGGGAGCGGTCTCAGCGTCAACTTTTGGCAGCGGGAGAGCACTGTGGGCAAAAGCAGCCTTTCATTTACCGCCAGCAGGACTAGCTGAACCTGAGGCGGTGGCTCCTCCAGGGTCTTCAGCAAGCTGTTTGCCGCCTCGTGGGAGAGATGCTCCGCACCATCGATGATAAAAACCCGATGCCTCCCCTCAAAGGGGCGGAGGTTGGCTGAATGCCCCATCTCCCTGATCTGGTCAATCCCGATCTCTGCCTTGCCATCGCGCCCGATCACCCGGACATCGGCATGCTTTCCGCCTGCGATCCTCAGGCATTGCGGGCAGGTGCTACAGGGCTTTTCGTCCCCCTCGCAGTTTAAGGCTTGAGCTAGATTCAGGGCTAGGGTCAACTTCCCTACATGCTTTGGACCGACGAAAAGGTAAGCGTGGGAGAGTTTTCCGCCCTTCAGGCTTCTCTCCAACAAGCCAACGGCTGCTTCTTGTCCCACTATCTGCCACATTTTTCGCCCTTTGCGCTTCTTTGCGACAAAAAGATTGCAATTTAGATAATATCATGGCTCATCAAATCTTCATAGCTCTGGCGGCGCCGGATGAGGCGTGCCATGCCATCCCTCACCAGAACGATGGCCGGCTTCAGCGATGCATTATAATTTGAGGCCATGGAGAGGCAATAGGCGCCTGAGCCCGGTATGGAGATGATGTCGCCGGGGGCAAGTTTGGGCAAATCGATGTCCTTAATCAGGATGTCGCCCGATTCGCAGAACCTCCCAGCGATGGTGACCCGCTCCCAATCTTGGTCCTCCGCTTTATTTGCTACTACCGCCTCGTATCTGGAGCCATAGAGGGCAGGGCGGATGTTATCTGCCATCCCCCCATCCACAGAGGCATATTTTCGCAAGCCGGTGATCTCTTTTGTTGCCCCCACGGTATAAAGGGCGACCCCCGCTTGTCCCACAATGGACCTCCCCGGCTCCACGATAAGCCGTGGCGGCTCAAGATCAAGCTCCTTGGCTTTATCGACAAGGTTTGAGGCAATAACCTCAGCGAATTCAGCGATGGTGGGGGCTGGGGAGTCCTCGGTATAGGCGATACCCAGCCCTCCCCCGGGGCTGAATTCTTCAAGCTTAAAGCCGTATTTGCTTCTCATCTCAGCACCAAAACGCACTACAATCTCCACTGCCTGATTATAGGGCGAAAGCTCAAAAATCTGGGAACCAAGGTGAAAGTGAAGCCCGATAAGTTCGAGAAAAGAGGATGAGATTGCCCTGGTGATCGCCTCCTCCGCCTGAGCCATGGGGAAGCCAAATTTGCTCTCCTGAGCCCCGGTGGTTAAATGGGCGTGGGTATGGGGGTCGACCCCAGGGGAGAGGCGAAGGAAGATATCCTGCTTCACCCCGGCCTCTTTGGCTACATCCTCAAGCAGGGAAAGCTCATAAAAATTGTCCACTATGATGCGACCAACCCCCCAGCCCTTCCCGGGAAGGGCCAGCTCCAGCTCCTGGCGGGATTTATTGTTGCCGTTAAAGTAGATTAGCTCCATGGGGAAGTCCACAGATTTAGCAATGGCCAACTCCCCATCGGAGACCACATCGATCCCTAAACCCTCTTCCTA
>JACUUT010000047.1 GCA_014859165.1 Dehalococcoidia bacterium | reverse complement strand
TCCTCTAGTGTAGTTGTCCCCTCCCCGGTGAAGGTGATGATGGGATAGCCCAGGGGGCGAAAGCTCTTCTTCAGCGCCAGCCGGCGAAGCTGGGTCAGGCTGGAAAGGGAATGGCCAAAGCCCCGGGCACCCGGATCGATGACCACATCCTCCACACCGCCGCCCGTCACCTTCTCCACCAGCTCGGCAAGTTCGCTGAGCCCCGCGGGCTCATAGACCGCTAGGGGACATTGGTGCTTTTTGGCAAGCTCCACCATCCCGTCGCAGTTTTCCTTGGTTGCAGCGTAGATGAGTGGCTTTGAGCTGGCCACCTTTTCGAGCGCTTCGCCCATAACCGAGGGGTCATTTGACATAAGAATTAAGGGGAGATCGGTTTTGGATTTGACCAATTCCACGCATTTAACGAAGTTTCCACCATCCTTGGACTCATTCTCAATAGCGAAGCCATCCAGCCTTAGCTCCATGCCGACCCGTTCCACACTATAGCTTGCTGCCTCATCGACAAGCTTGGCCAGTGCATCGGCGGGTTGGGTGTCCTTAACCCTAACCACAAAGCCCGGCGGGTGGTAGAAGGTCTTCTCATGGCGAAACATGACCACCTCATTGCCCACCTCGATCTTCCTCTCGCCTGAGCCAATGGTGATCAGGCGAATTGGGGGACGAGAGGCAGCCTCCAGGGCCTGCTTCGCCTCCTCAGAAATAGAGGGACAGAGGGAAAGATTCACAGCCTTGGCGGCAAGCTTCATGGCGAAGGCGAGGCAGGTGGGAAAGCCACACTCCTTGCAGTTGGTTTTCGGTAAGAACTTATAGATCTGAACACCACTGAGTGCCATTTCATACTCCTCCTCTCAGGAACCCATTAGCTTATCGATGGTTGCCTTTACTAGCGCCGCGGTTTTGGGGTGGCGTAGCACCACGATATCGGCACCGGCGTTAAGCAGCATAGAGGCAGTGATTTCCTCCCAAATGATGGCGCGCTCCTCATGCGCGCCCCAAGAGGGGGGCACCCCTTCGCTAACCTTTGATTCCTTCTGCCGCCATGACTCCTCGCCTACAGTGCAGATCATGGGCATTGCGGTCATCGCGTCGCCACCAAGGGCGGACAGGCGAAGCCGCTCCATCACCGAAAAGGTATATTCTAGGCCATAGCCCAAGGCCCCTGTGGTGGGGTCCATAAGGATGGAATCCGGCGAGAGCCCGACATCGCAAAGGAGGATATTGAGCTGCTTGGCCAGATTGATCTCGATAGGGGTCTTGGCGATGGCGACATGGCCATCGGCGATGCAGGCAGCGGCGATGGTGCGGTGGTTCTTCTCCAAACAATTTCCCAGAGCCACCCTTTGCCCCCGGGCAACCTCCGAGGCGGCAACCAGCACCTCATTGTCCTTTTCCGCCACCTCAGGCCCCAGAATGATAACCGGCAGATCCACTGCTGAGAGCACCTTATCAGTGGCCCTTTTCGCCTCCTTGGCCCCGGTATTTCCCTCTTCAGGGTGGGCACTCCTCAGGCGCAGCGCAATGATGTCTGCGCCGAACTCCACCGCCTTCTTAGCCCAGGCCCCGGGGTCGTGAAGGACATCTCCCCAGGCGGCAACTAGGTGTGGCGACCAACCCCTTGGTTCGCTGTCTTGAACCTCTATGGCGATTAGGGGTCTATGGGGCAGCGAGCCCTCAAAGTGAAGGAAAGGCAAGCTGGTCTCGCCACCAACGACCACGCTCTTTCTACTGTTTCCCCCAAGCCTGACCTCATGTATCTTCCCCGTCCACTTCTCGATGGGTACTTCGACCGTCGGCATAATAGTCCCTCCTTTCCTCTCTCATAAAACAAGGGTCGGGGAAGACGACCCTTGTTTTAGGTGTTCCCTCTAGATTTTCCCATTACATCAAAGGCTCCATGGTAAGAGCGGGATGCCCCTTCTCCTCAAGGAAGGGCAATAGCTCATCCACGGTGGTGGCGATGGTGGCATCGGCAATCTTATCCATCAGGTCGGGGACGCCCTCACGCTCGCAAGCCTCCCGAAGCTCTTCCGCAAACTCCTCCTTGACATTCTTCGAAAGCCAAACCACCCGCTTAATCCCCCCCTCCACCGGGATGAACTTCTTGCTGGTGATATAGAGCTTGGCGTGCCCCATCATCCCTGGCGACTGGAGTCCGCCACCTACGGTGCCCATCAATGTGGTGAAGGTCATGCCACAGGGGGTCACGCTGTAGTCATCCCGGTTGACGATCATCACCCCATTGGCCTCGGGGATGATTATCATGACGCACTCGCAGCAGCCGCAGGTGGTCATCGGGGAATCCATAAGGGAGTAGATGGTGAAGCGTTCCACATTCCTGTTGGAGTGATCGTATACGAAATTGTTGACCCCTTCCCACTCCCCCTTCACCGGGTCGATACACCTCCCTTTGGGAACGGGCTGGTTGGGGCCGGTGGGCTTGATCTCAAAGGCGGCGCGGCAGTCGAGCCAGCTATAGGCGCCACATAGCCCGGTGCGCTCGGGATTGATGATACAAACGTGATTGGGGGCGAAGGACTGACACAGGGTGCAGCTATAATAGGTATCCACCGCTTCATCGGTGAGGCCAGCGATCCGCTCGTTCCGCTCCCGATATACGCCGCGCGCCTTTTCCCTTAGCTTCTCAACCTTATCGAGCTCGGTATAAAAGGTTATCTGCACCTTATCCACAATGGCGCCGAAATCGTTGTGAAGGTTGGTATGAAGGATATCGCCCAGGTGCTTTATTCTAAAGCCTCTGTCTACTGCGCTCTTGCTGAGACGAATCCAGGTGATGTCCCGCTGGCCTACATGCTGGATGCCCTCGGCGCCATTTACGAAGTGGTGGATCTGGCGCTCCAGCACCGGCTCAAAGTCCTTCACCATCTTGCGCCCCGCTACCTCAACCACGATCCCTAAGGGGATTCTCGCTCCCACCTCGAAGGCATCAAGCTCAGGCCCGATCACCTCGATCTTGCCGTCCTCCACCTCATCCATATCCTTCATGGTTAGCCACTCGAAGCAGGTGCCACCCTTGCCGCCGAACTCGCATCGGAGGTCGGCGCGGCGAACCACCTCCCCCTCAAAGGCAGGCCCATATGCAACAGGGATGGGGACCGAGGGTATCTTGATCTTGATGCCCCGCACCTCGATGCAGCGTTGCACCAGCCTCTCCGCCCGCTCCAGGTCATCCCTTCCCGGGATGTCGTCGAAGGGCATGCTCACCACATGCTCATACTTGGTGATTCCTGTGGGCAGGATATTGGGCACCACGGTATCGCAGATGGCGGGGAAGCCATAGGTGATCGCCCCGGCGCCGGTGGCCCACTTGAGGTCATCCATGGGACCGAGGCATAAAGCAAAGGCGAAACAGCGGAACTTGTTATAGAGGAGCATCTCGCGCCAGTTGCCGGGCTTAATATTGCCAAAGCTGAAGGTAGCACGAGAGGCATAGCCGGCGGCATAAACCACAGAGATGGTATCGGTGCCGAAGGGGACGGTGAAGGTGTGGTAACCCAGATCCACCCCCTCCTCAAGGAGCTGGTCAACTATGGAGCGACCGTTGGACATGGAGGAGAGAAAGACGAGCTGCCCCTTGGACTGAAGCTCGCGCACGATCTTGACCGCCACCTCGTTGCTCTTTGCGGCACCGATAACTGCGGCGAAACCGGGCATGCTGCCATCCACCATCTGAATCCCCCAGGAGCGTGTCTGGACATCGCTGATCGGGCCATTGAACTTATAACCGTTACGAACCTCTGGCTGCTCCCCTTTGGCAAAGCGTATCCCCTCGATGATCTCCTCGGCGAAAAGGGTGGCCACGCCGGCATCGGCGGTCTCACCAAGATAGGGTAGCCACAGGTTCTCGCTGGGAATCGGTGCTAGCAGGCTCTTGGCATGCTCCAGCGGCCATGTCAGGTCACCCAGCTTCTCCACCTTATGCCCTGAATAGCCATAGATCACAGGCAGATAATAGGTTGTGCCCACGCCCTCTTTATCCGCGAAGTTGATAGGCACATCTGGTCCTAGCTTCTCCAGGGCATCCTTAAACATATCCTCCGCTTGCTTGACAACGCTATGAGCGCCTCTGATCGCTGAGGTGGCAATGAACCGAGACATCCTTATCCCTCCTCTAAAGACCTAGTATCTTCGGAAATCGCCCGTCATCTTGGCGTCGATAGGGTCTGTCTGCGTCATTCTTCCCGCAGCAGGGAAAGCCGGGCTTGAGGCCCACATCTCCCCCTTGGACGGGGCGACACCGACATCGGCTTCCCTTAGGATCTTGCGAGCCTGGGGAAGGCGTGCCTCATCAGTATGAACGCTGATCAAGACACCACCCACAGAGACTCCAAACTCATAATATTTAAGTGTTTCTTCAGGGAGGTCTAGCAAATTAGCTAACGCCGCCCCTATCTCTTCGGTTGCCCCCGTGCCCAGTCTTTCTGCCTTCTCCTTGTCGCGCACCAGAATGCCGATCTCATCCGCTTTAAAACCCTTTGACCGAAGCTCCTGGGCTGCTTTTTCCGCATTTAGGGGGTCTCTAAAAAACTTTACCGTTGCCTTTGCCATACTAGCCCCTCCATTTACATAACGCTAATTGATAAAAAATACCTCTCCCTTCGGACAATTCCAATAAAGGGTAGAGGTGTTCAGAAAACATAATACGGCGTTATCTTTGGTAAGCACGATTAATAGCTCTTTGTGTATTTTATCACTAAGTCATGAGCAGGTCAATATGCTAAAAGGGGCTCTACTATAAAATAACCCCCTTTTTCATCTATTGGTGGAGACGGGGGAGAGTCGAACTCCCCGTCCAGAGGAAGTCTACCCAGGATGTGCTACAGGCTTAGTCGGCTCTTTGCTCTTGCCCTCCGCTTTGCGGAGTCCGATAAATCGGACAACCGCCCTCTGCTGACCGAGTGCGGTTGAGCCAGTCGATAGCTTCTTTGGCAACCCTTATCGACGTCTGGATTACCGCACCTCGACTCTTCTTCATCCTCCCTAGCCCATCGAGGGAAGCCAGAGGGACGTGTCTCGCTTAGCTTGCGATGACGTAGTCGCCAGTTACTTTTTTGCCACCTGTTTTGCGAGGTAGCGGCACCTCGGCCTGCAATCCTGTAGCGCTCCTCCCCTGTCGAAACCACTCGTCCCCTTTTTTCCGCTCTTTCGCCCTTCACGAAGGGAATTTTAAGCCTCACGGAAGGTATTAAAGGACGAAACCTCATGATATACGCCAGTCCCTTCTGTTCCATCCTCCTCGCCAGCCTAGCCTTTCCTGCCCATCCCACTCGTCACCTCTCTGTCTCTTTAGCCCCTTTTCGCCAGCTTCAGGGCGCGCTCCATCTCCCGCTCTGCCTCGCGGCGTGCTATGGATTGGCGCTTGTCATAAAGCTTCTTTCCTTTAGCCAGGCCCAGTTCCACCTTAGCGATTCCATTTTTAATGTACAACTTCAAGGGCACTATGGTGAAGCCCTTTTGCGTTACCTTCCCAGCAAGCTCATCCATCTGCCTGCGATGAAGCAGAAGCTTCCTCGGGCGTGTCGGTTCGTGATTGTAGCGATTGCCCCCCTCATAGCGGGCGATGTGAGCATTAAATAGCCACAGCTCAGCGCCCTGTGGATGGGCATACGCATCGCGGATATTCACACTTCCCGCCCGGATCGACTTGATCTCAGTGCCTGTAAGGACAATCCCTGCCTCAACGCTCTCCTGAATATCATAGTCGTGGTATGCTTTACGGTTGAGGCTGATGGCCTTTACTTTCATGGTTTATTTTACCACACCCCTTCAAGCATTTCAAGCTTGAGCGCCCCTTCAATATATTCGATGGCAAATTCCAGTTGTGGATCCCTGCCGCTTTCTATATCTTCCTCCGTCATCGCCACCTCAATATCTGGAGTCAGGCCTACCCCCTCTATCATGTGACCATTCGGAGTCAGCCAACGGGCGGTGGTTATATATAAGGCGGAGCCATCGCTTAGCACCTGAAGGGTGCAGACACTCCCCTTGCCATAGGTTGTGGTGCCGATGAGTTTGGCACGCCCGCGATCCTGAAGCGCCCCAGCGAGCACCTCGCTGCCACTGGCGCTCCCCCCATCGACGAGAACAGCTAATGGTAGATCGGTAGCCAGCCCCCCTGAGCTTGCCTGCCACTCCTTTATTATATTCCCCTCGTCATCAGCCTCGTAAAGTACGATGCCACCATCGAGGAACTCGCTGGCCACAGCTACCACACTATCAAGTAAGCCGCCCGGGTTGCCTCTGAGGTCGAGGATAATGCCCCTGGCCCCACTCTCGACGGTATCGTTGAGGGCAGTGACAAGCTCTTCATGGGTGCGCTCCGAGAAGTAGGTGATCCGGATATGGGCGATGTTATCGGGCAACATCTCAAGGTAGACGCTTTTAAGCTCGATCCGCTCTCGAACGATCTCGATCTCCACCGGTGTGGTCTCGCCCTGGTGGAGGATAAGGAGGGTCACCGTTGTGCCCTGGGGCCCCCGGATGTTTAATACCGCCTCGGCCAGGCTCATCCCCGAGGTTGACTGACCATTGATCTCCAGGATCTTATCGCCGGCCCTGACCCCCGCTTCAGCAGCGGGTGTGCCAACGATAGGGGAGACCACAGTTAATTCCCCGTCCTCCATGGTGACCACAGCCCCGATGCCCTCAAAGGAGCCCTCAAAAGCGCTCCACGCCAACTCATAGCTTTCAAAATAGGAGGTATAAGGGTCGTCCAAAGCTTCAAGCAGTCCATTAATAGCCCCCTTACTTAGCTCATCGGGGTCGAGCGCTGTTTTGTTGACATAATACTGTTGTAAATTTTGCCATGCCTCATGCAGGCTATGGAACTCCTCAGCAAACTCGGTGTCGGGGTGGGTCAGCGATTGAGAGAACTGAAAGCCTGCCTCAAAAGAGAGGACGATAAGTAACACGGCCAGCAGGATGAGAGGCAATCTTCGCTTAATGTTCATTTTTTCACCACTATCACTATATCATGCAAACCCTATGTTAGGCAAGCTAACTTGGTTGGCTTGACAGGCTTCTTGGAGGATGTTATCGTTGCTACGGGGAATTGCCGGTGAACGCTGCTGTTGAGCACCTTCGTTTATGTCAACGAATATATATTTACGATATACTACTCAACATAACCACTATTGTGCGAACCACTTCTCAATGTAACACTTTCTCCATGACCCTCTCCAGTAACCCATCGAGCCCCCATCCCTTAGCTGCCGAGATCAATACTACCTCCTGACCACTCGCCTTGATCAAGCGAACAAAGTCGCTAATATCCTCCTGGCTGGAAGCGAAGAGATCGACCTTATTGAGAACAGCAATCCTCGGCTTGTCACCCAATCCCAGCTCGGTGAGCATCTCCTCAACCGTCATGCTCTGCTCAACAGCGTTTTGATGCGTTATGTCAATTACATGAAGGAACAGAGCAGCCTCCTCCAGCTCCTCCAGAGTGGCTCTAAAGGCAGCGACCACCGTAGTGGGCAACTTCTGAATAAAGCCCACCGTATCGGTGATCAGCACCTCCCGTTTGTTGGGTAGGGTGAGCCTTCGGGTGGTCGGATCCAGGGTGGCAAAGAGCTTATCCTCAACAAACACACTGCCCCGACCTGTCGGGGTCAGGGAATTTAGCAGGGTGCTTTTGCCCGAGTTGGTATAGCCGATTATGGCTACAACAGGGATGCCCCGCAGGGTGCGCTGACGCCGATAAAGGGCACGGTGCTTCCTTACCTGCTCAATCTCCTTTTGGAGTCGATGGATCTTTTGGCGGATCAGGCGCCGATCGGTCTCTATTTGCGCCTCACCGGGTCCCCTGGTACCGATGCCACCGCCAAGGCGCTCCAGGTGGCTCCATTGCCCGGCGAGGCGAGGCAAAAGATACTCGTGCTGTGCCAGCTCCACCTGGAGGCGTCCCTCATGAGTCTGGGCTCGCCTGGCAAAGATATCCAGGATCAGGGCGGTGCGGTCGATGATCTTGACCTCAAGAGCATCCTCGAGATTTCTCTGTTGTGTCGGTGAAAGCTCATCGTCGAAAAGTACCACATCATACCTCAGCTTCTCCTTAAGCTCGGCGAGCTCTCCTACCTTTCCTTTGCCCAGATAATAGGTGGGCGTTGGCTTTTGCAGGCGCTGGATCAGTGCCCCCACCACCTCAGCACCAGCGGTATCCGCCAAAAGGGCAAGCTCCTCAAGGGAATCCTCCACGGACCAGGTATTTCTAGTTCCCTTTACCTCAACCCCTACCAAAAATGCTCTCTCTATTGGTGGCTTGGTGGGAAATGTATTCTTTGCGATCGCTATCTCCTTATGTCAAGATACTTTCCGCTGATGCCACGCCCTAAGTCGTGACAAAGCTTCCTCAAGGCGATGATCGGGGATGGTCAAGGAGAGGCGAATATAGCCCTCCCCGCACTTTCCATAGCTGATCCCTGGTATCACAACGACGCCAGCCTCCTCAAGTAGCGTGGTGGCGAATTCTAGCGAGGTATAACCTTCGGGAATCCTGGCCCAGATATAGAAGCTAGCACGAGGAGGCTTCGCCTTAAGCCCCATTTCGCCAAGGGTCTGGAGTAGCAGGTCGCGGCGACGCTGAT
>JACUUT010000103.1 GCA_014859165.1 Dehalococcoidia bacterium | reverse complement strand
CCCCTGGGCTTTAGAGCGAGATTGCGGCTGGTGTCGGAAAGGAAGCCCATCTCTATAAGCAGGTGCTCTTTGGGCAGCACCGCAATGGCCTTTTCCGCCCATTCCACCACCGAGACCCCTTCACCGTAGAGATAATCCTCCAGACCGAGCTCGATGACCTCTTCAATCCTGTCGAGGCGATAGAGGTCGATATGATACAGAGGCAGTCTCCCCCGATACTGATTGATCACCACAAAGGAGGGGCTGGTGGCATAGCCTTCGATACCCAATCCCCAGGCGATGCCCTGGGTGAGGCAGGTCTTGCCTGTTCCCAGGCTGCCCATCAGAAGGAATAGATCGCCCGGCTCGGCGAGCCTGCCTAGCTCCTCGCCCAGCCTTTGGGTCTCCTCCGGGCTCCCGCTAACCAGGTTCATTTTTCGAACTTTTCGATCCCGAGATAGAGATAGCGTAATTGATTCTTATTAAGCCTGACCAGGACTCAGATTCCTTTTAGTAGCTTTTTCCCGAATTTTTTACTCCGTGCAATAATCTACATCTTATCGATACTTGTGCGTTTTTCTATCTTACTGCTTATGCCAGTTTGAAAAAGCGAAAAATGCTCCCAGCCCCCTTTTTCGAGCTTTACTTGGTTGCCATGCTCATCGAAAAGCATCACCATCCCTGGCTCCTCAGCGACTATCTCGCCGATCACTGTCGTCGGGCAGGGCATCGCCTCCCTCACCTGGCTGATAACCTCGGTGGCGGCGGTGAAAAGAAGCTCATAGTCCTCGCCACCCGATAGGGCGAGGTTGATCGAATCGTCCCCAAAAGAGTGACGCACCAAGGGATGGACGGGAACTTGGTCGATAAAGAGTCGAGCCCCCACCCCGCTTGCTTTACATAACTTCGTTAGGTCGCTAACCAGCCCATCGCTCAGATCGATAGCTGCTCTCACTCCATGGCGCGCTAGGGTCTGCCCTTCGACAACGCGAGGATTGGGTTTAAGGTGAGCCTGCCTTAAGGCGGTGGCAATCTCTTTATCAAACTCAAGCCCGCTTTTAAGCATGACCAGTCCCGCCGCCGATGCCCCTAAATGTCCTGTCACCGCAATCCGCTCTCCAGGAGCCGCTGCTGAGCGGGTGAGGATGTGGTCGGTTTGAGCCGCACCCACCACAGCCAAGCTAAGCACAATAATGGGCGCCGCAACCACGTCGCCGCCCACGATGGCGACATTGAAAAGGTGCGTTAGCTCCGCCATCCCTTCGTAGAGCGCGGCGACGCTCTCCACCTCGGTATCTCCTGGCAAGCCCAGCGACACCAGGGCATATTGGGGTAGACCACCCATCGCAGCGATATCGCTGAGGTTCACCGCAAGCGCCTTCCATCCCAGCTCTCGCCAGGTGGTGGTGCTTAAGGTGAAGTGGACATCCTGAATCAGGGCATCGCTGGTGGCAAGCTGAATCGCGGCATCGGTGTGCCAGCAAGCGGCATCGTCGCCAATGCCCACGAGGAC
>JACUUT010000046.1 GCA_014859165.1 Dehalococcoidia bacterium | reverse complement strand
AATCCCTGTCAACGTATGGAAGGCATCCAAGTGGTTCTGAGTTTTCGAGTTTGTCAGTCAAGACTGTCTTCCATAGCTGAGTAAGATTGAGGGTGACAGATAGCCATCGGCAGCGGAAACTAGAAACACAAAAAATGAAGGAAAGGATCAAGCGCATCCTCTCCCAAAGGGAGAAGCAGACCATTATCCTCACCGATGCCCCATTAGCACCTGCTGCGGTGCTCCTCCCCATTTATGAGAGGGATGATGAATATTATATCCTGTTCACCAAGAGGACGGAGAAGGTGGAGCATCATAAGGGGCAGATCTCCTTTCCCGGAGGGGTGTGCCATGAGGGAGACCGAGACCTTAGGGATACCGCCCTGCGAGAAACCTTCGAGGAGATTGGAGTTCGCCCTGAGGATGTGGAGATATTGGGGGAACTGGATAAGATGGGCACTGCCACCAGCAATTTCCTCATCACCCCATTCGTCGGCATTATCCCCTACCCCTACGAGTTCACCATAAGTAGGGATGAGATAGAGGAACTCGTTGAGGTGCCAATATCGGCGCTTTTGGATGAAAAAAACTATCATGAGGAGCTGGGGGTTTACCAGGGGATTCCTTATCTGGGAAGCTTCTTCGATTATAAAGGCAAGATGATTTGGGGAGCTACGGCGAGGATCCTGAAGCAGTTCCTCGATCTGGTCTTTGGCGAAGGTGATGATTAGCTCCTCTTTAATTTCGAACCTTACTGTAAACAAACCCTCATGGGCGGCTGCCCACCAACGAATCATGAAAATAGATGTGCTGGATGCCGTTCGTGGTGAGCCTTCGGCGTGAGCTCAGTCGAACGCTTGTCGAACCACCCTTCGACAGGCTCAGGGCGAACGGGAAAGGCTTATTTTCGAAGTAAAAAGGGGGCGGGCAATCGCCTGCCCCCTTTTCATTGGTCGAAGGAGAGCTCACTTCGTTTCGATCTTGATGGTCTTTGGCTTCGCCTCCTCCGCCCTGGGGATGGTTAGGGTGAGGATGCCATTCTCAAAGGTTGCCTCCGCCTTCTCGCTCAGGAGGGCAGGGGGAAGGGTCACGGAGCGACTGAAGGCACCGTAGCGATGCTCCTGATAGAGGTAGTCCTCCCACTTCACCTCCTCGGTGGTCTTGGTCTCGCCCTTTATCGTCAGGGTGTCACCGGTGATGGTAATATCTACATCATCGGGCTTCACTCCGGGCAGGGTAGCTTTAACGACCACCTCGTTGGGTGTTTGATACATATCAATAGGCGGGTGTGCCTCCTCACCGAAAAGCCCCAGGATACGCGAGGGCCTCACAAAGCTCTCCTCCATAAGCCTGTCCATTGCCTGACGCAGGCTCACCAACTCCCTGAAGGGCTCCCAACGAGTGATACTCATCTGGTTCACCTCCTTCCTTCGGCTTCTTGCAGTTTTTAGTATAGCATACTTTCAAAATATTGTCAAGATTTTTATAAAATTTTCTTAGATAATTTAACTTATCTTTGAAAAGATATTGACAAAAATCCTTAATTATCTTATAATAAAAATTGAAGTAGAGGGGTGAAAGATGGCGGCCAAAGATTACTATGAGGTCCTCGGCGTGAGCAGGAATGCCAGCGATAAGGAGATAAAGCAGGCCTATCGAAGGCTGGCTCGCAAGTATCACCCTGATGTCAACCCGGGCGACCCCTCTGCCGAGGCGAAGTTCAAGGAGATAAACGCTGCCTATGAGGTTATTTCCGACCCGGAGAAGCGCAGGAAATATAACCAGTTTGGCGACAAGTGGCAGTATGCCGATCAATTCGCCGGCTGGCAAGGGGCTCCCTTTGGCGACTTCGCCAGGAAGGACACCTCCACCTTCGACATGGGCGACCTGGGCGGGATTTTCGATGGCCTGTTTGGTGGCTTTGGCGCGGGGCGTACCTCTCGGAGGCCAAGGCGCGGCCGGGATATCGAGCAGCCCATCGAGGTGACTCTTGAGGAGGCCTATCATAGCAGCAATCGCACCATCGAGACCCAGGCCCAGAGCCCCTGCCATGTTTGCAATGGAAAGGGGGCTTTAAGGAATGCCCCCTGCTACTCATGCGGCGGCTCGGGAATGGTGCTTCACCCCCAGCGCCTCGAGGTCAAAATCCCCCCCGGGGTCAAGGACGGCTCAAGGATACGCATGGCGGGTAAGGGTGTGCCAGGCCCGGGCGGCGGCTCAAGCGGCGACCTCTATCTGGTGGTCGCGGTGAAACCCCACCCCATCTTTCAGCGCAAGGGTAGCGACCTCCATGAGGAGGTCCCCCTTCCTCTTGTCGATGCTGTGCTCGGCGGTGAGGTGAATGTGCCCACCCTACGGGGGAAGGTAGCTCTCAAGATCCCTCCCGAGACCCAGAATGGGCGGGTATTTCGCCTTGCGGGACAGGGCATGCCCAGGATGGGCGATACTAAGAAGGGCGACCTCTTCGCCAAGGTTAAAGTTGTCCTGCCCGAAAAGCTAACGAAGAGGGAAAGGGAGCTATTTCAGCAGTTGAAGGAGCTTCGGCTACACGGAGACTCTAAAAGCTGAGATGTCCATTAAGAGATAATAAAGGTTGAAAAAGAGGTGAAAAATGAACTTCGACGATTCCGAGCCCTGTTATGTGATCAGCGTTGTGTCCCGGATGCTTAGCGTCCATGCACAAACACTGCGTTACTACGAAAAGGCGGGGCTCATTGAGCCATCGCGCTCTCGGGGCGGGGTGCGCCTTTACTCCCAAAGGGACATCGAGAGGCTGCACCAGGTAAAGACGCTGATGAACGACCTCGGGGTCAACCTTGCCGGGGTGGAGGTCATCCTTCGCCTTGGCGAACGCATCGCTAAGATGGAAAGGCAAATGGAGGAGTTGGAGCTGGAGATCATGCGCCTCAGGGAGGCGGGACTATAGCTTAAAAGCAAGAAGCTCATCTCGGCGGAGCTAGACATTGCTCGGCTTAACAATAGGCAAAGGAAAATCATCTATACATTTGGAAAGGGGCGAAAAAATGAAACAGGATCGATTTACCGAACAGGCTCAGGAAGCACTGGCCCTCTCCCAGGAGCTGGTGCGTCGCTACCACCATAGCCAGTGGGATGTGGAGCATATCCTTCTCGCCCTGCTCCAGCAGGAAAAGGGTTTAACAGGCGAGATATTAAAAAAGTTGGGGGTGAATGCTGAGGAGGTGCGAAGCCGCGTCGAGGAGTCTCTGGAGAAAACACCCAAGATCGCCTACGAAGGGGCGATGATCTACGCCACGCCGCGCACCGTCCGCCTTCTGGAGAGCGCCGCCGATGAGGCTGATAGGCTGAAGGACGAGTTTATCGGCACCGAGCACCTTTTCATCGCCATGACCGGCGATCGGCAGGGGGAGGCCTCGAGCATCCTCAGCGACTTTGGCATCGACCAGGAGAAAGTCTACCGTGTCCTTCAGGACATCCGAGGGAAGCAGCGCATTACCGACCCCAGGGCGGAGAGCAAATACGGCGCATTGGAGAAGTATAGCCGCGATCTCACCATGCTCGCCAGAGAGGGGAAATTGGACCCTGTAGTCGGGCGAGAGGATGAGATAAAGAGAGTGATGCAGGTCCTCACAAGGCGCACCAAGAATAATCCCGTGATCATCGGTGAGGCTGGTGTAGGTAAGACCGCCATTGTGGAGGGTCTCGCTCAGAAGATCGTGGCCGATGATGTGCCCGATTCCCTCAAAGGGAGGAGGGTTATCGCCCTTGATATGGGGGCTCTGGTTGCCGGCTCGAAGTTTCGCGGCGAGTTTGAGGAGCGCCTCAAGGCGGTGATGGATGAGATCCGCCAGGCCAAAAGGGAGATCGTCCTCTTTATCGATGAGATGCACACCGTGGTCGGTGCCGGCGCTGCCGAGGGGGCTATCGATGCCAGCAATATGCTCAAACCAGCCCTCTCTCGAGGCGAGCTCCAGTGCGTGGGCGCAACAACCCTGGACGAGTATCGGGAGCATATCGAAAAGGACGCCGCACTGGAACGGCGGCTGCAACCGGTATATGTGGGGGAGCCCAGCGTTGAGGCTACTATAGAGATGCTCCGCGGGTTGCGCCCTCGCTATGAGGCTCACCATAAGATCCAGATCACCGATGCGGCGCTCGTTGCCGCCGCTCAACTGAGCCAGCGTTATATCTCAGACCGCTTCCTCCCCGATAAGGCGGTTGACCTTATCGATGAGGCCGCCTCAAAACTCAGGATCGAGACTGAGAGCGCACCCCCTGAGGTGAAGACACTGGAGCAGCGGCTAAAGAAGCTAGTCCATGAAGAGGAGGCGGCATCGCAGCGCCAGGAATACGAGCGCGCCGCCCAACTTAAAGCGGAACGACTCCGCCTCGAGGAGGAATACAAGGGGGCAAAGACCAAGTGGCTCCAGGAGAAGCGGATCGATGGCATGGTGGATGAGGAGGATATCGCCGAACTGGTTTCCAAATGGACGGGCATCCCTGTCTCTCGCATGCTTGAGGGGGAGATCGAGAAACTGCTTCAGATGGAGGAGCGCCTCCACAAGAGGATCATCGGCCAGGATGCGGCAATTACGGTTGTCTCCGATGCCATCAGGCGGGCGAGAGCAGGGCTCAAGGACACCAAGAGACCCATTGGCAGCTTCATCTTTCTGGGACCAACCGGTGTGGGCAAGACGGAGCTTTGTCGTGCCCTCGCCGAGTTCCTTTTCGACGATGAGGAGGCAATGGTGCGTCTGGACATGTCCGAGTATATGGAGAAGCATACTGTTTCCCGCCTCATTGGTGCCCCTCCTGGCTATATCGGCTACGAGGAAGGGGGGCAGCTCACTGAGGCGGTCAGGCGCCGACCCTATAAGGTGATCCTCTTCGATGAGGTGGAAAAGGCGCACCCTGATGTATTCAACATCCTCCTCCAGATCCTGGAGGATGGCAGGTTAACCGATGGTCATGGCAGAGCCGTCGACTTCAAGAATACCGTGGTGATCATGACCTCGAACCTGGGCACCCAGGAGTTCCAGCGCCAGTCCCTGGGCTTCTCTCGAGAGACAAGGAGCGAGCAACAGCGGATAAAGAGTGCTATCGATAGCGCCTTAAAGCAGACCTTCCGCCCCGAATTCCTTAACAGGATCGACGAGATCGTTATCTTCCAGCCCCTCACCGAGGAGCAGATTAAGCAGATCGTCGATTTGATGATGAAGGAGGTTAGGAAGCGCCTCGCCGACAGGAAAATAACCGTGGAGCTTACCGAGGAGGCGAAGGTTCAGCTTGCCAAGGAGGGCTTCGACCCTGTATATGGAGCTCGTCCCTTGCGCCGCACCATACAGCGTCAGGTGGAGAACCCCCTGTCCAAGAGAATTCTCCAGGGGGAGTTTAAGGAAGGCGATCGCATAATTGTCGAGGTGGGCCCTGACGGCTTCACCTTCACAACTTGATTTCTCTAGCCTTTCATTGTAGTCTCTTACAAGGGAGTGAAAAGCGAAAAATTTGATAAGGGGGGCAGGATCGAGAACGGAGGGACAGATTTAAACCTGACAAGTGAAGAGGGCGCCGCGCAGGTAAAGAGGGGGCGCTGGATAAGGCGGCATTCCACAAGCCTTATTATTATAATAGCCATCATCGTCTTCAGTGTAGTCATTTACTTCACCGGGGCACTACTGGGTGATATTGAGGCTTATGGTTATCTGGGGGTTTTCTTAATCTGCGTTATTGGTAGTGCTGCCGTTATCATCCCGGTACCCAGTATGCCTGTGGTTATGTTTATGGGCGCGGTGCTAAATCCGTGGCTTGTGGCGTTGATGGTCGGGCTAGGAGAGCCGATCGGTGAGCTCACCTGCTATATGGCAGGCTATAGCGGCAGAATGACACTGGAGAACAGGAGATTTTATGATAAGTTACAGAATTGGATGAGGCGAAGGGGTTCCGTGGTTCTCTTCCTCTTTGCATGCGGATCAAACCCTATCTTTGACATTGTCGGCGCTACAGCAGGGGCGCTGCGCTACCCGTTGTGGAAATTCATCCTCATATTGCTCTTGGGAAAGACAGTGAAGGGCTTGCTCCTCGCGTTCGCTGGGTATGGGTTGCTGCGCCTGCTGCTGAAATTCCTCATTGGATGAAGCTACCCCTTTTGACATTTCACTTTTTTTGTGTTAAGCTATCACGTGGAAAAATTTAGGCTACTTCCCGGCAAGCAAGGGGAGGCTGCTTTTAGTTGTAATTTTTTATACAAAGTAGCTTAGAAGCTTCCTCGTAAGTGTATTGCGGTACGCTTTTTTATTGCCTGGGGGGTGGAGGAGGTGAAAAAGTGAGATCCCCTTACCGCTGGAGTCGCAGGCGGCTCCAGCGGATTCCAACCTATGTCTTTCTCGCCGCCATCGTGGGCTTGGTGATTGCCTTGCTCATCTCTGTGCTCCTGGCATTCCCGCTTTCCCTGCTTCCCGGACTGTGGGGAAAGCTCACCCCTATCGCGGTTTGCCTTTTCCTCTGCTTTGCCATCACTTCTATTATGATAGCACGGGGAAGAGAGCTATTTCAGATGTTTGGCATCTCCCTCCCTAGAAGAGCCGGATGCCTGGGAGGGATAGCGCCCCGCAACGGGCAGGTCATCGTGGACACCAGTGCTATCATTGATGGGCGCATCGCTGATATAGGTCAAGCTGGCTTTACCCCGGGGTCACTGATCATCCCCAGATTCGTCCTCGACGAGTTGCACCATATTGCCGATTCCTACGATTCGGTGCGCCGCGCCCGAGGACGCCGGGGCTTGGACATGCTCAATAGACTCCAGAAGGATTCCAACACCGATGTAGAGATCTCTGAGATGGATGTCAAGGATGTCCCAGACGTTGACAGTAAGCTGGTGAAGCTGGCTAAGATCTTCGGTTGCGCCATTATTACCAACGACTCCAACCTGAGTCGGGTGGCTGTGCTCCAGGGGGTCAAGGTGCTCAATATCAATGAGCTGGCTAATGCGCTGAGACCTGTGTTCCTGCCCGGCGAGGAAATGGAGATTCGTATTATCCAGGAGGGCAAGGAGTGCGGGCAGGGCGTTGGCTTCCTCGACGATGGGACAATGATCGTGGTGGATGGTGGACGACGCTTCATCAATAATAGAGTTGAAGTGGTGGTTACCAGGGTGCTGCAAACGGCGACAGGGCGAATGATTTTCGCCCACATTAAAGCGGAGTGAGTTTTTCGAACTTGGGCTCCTCAACGCCATTGGCCAGGGCGAATGATCTTCGAACATCTTGAAGCAGGTGAAGGATGAAAAGTGTTGGCGCTATCGTTGTAGCCGCTGGCACGAGCAGGCGGATGGGCGGGGTGGATAAGGTCTTCGCCAACTTAGCGGGCAAGCCTCTCCTCGCTCACACTGTCGATGTTCTTCAAAGGTGCTCCTCTATTGACCAGGTGGTTATTGTATTAAGCGAGGATAAGCTGGAGGAAGGGCGGAGGCTGGTAAAGGAATATCGCTGGTCTAAGGTGACCCAGGTATGCCCCGGGGGGGCACGACGGCAGGATTCGGTAAGGGAGGGGCTTGAGAGGCTCTCTGGCTGCCAGTGGGTGGTGATCCACGACGGGGCACGCCCTTGCCTTAGTGTGAATTTGATCGAGGAAGGGTTAAAGGAGGCTCGGCATAGTGGCGCAGCCATCGCTGCCATCCCGGTTACCGATACCATCAAGGTTGTTTCCCCAGACACTTTCATTGAGGAGACGCTGCCTCGCCAGGGCCTTTGGGCCGCTCAGACCCCCCAGGTTTTTCGATTTGACATAATAAATGAAGCCTACCGAAAGGCTCAAGGCGAAGCGACCGATGATGCCACCCTGGTGGAGCAATTGGGATATACGGTTAAGGTCTACCCAGGCTCCGATACCAATATAAAGGTGACCACCCCTGAGGACCTCTTGCTGGCCGAGGCCATTCTGAAAAGCAAGGAACGAGGCTAGGAAAAAGAACGAAATATGCGCATTGGGATCGGCTATGATGTCCATCCCCTGGTAGAAGGGCGTCCTTTGGTGCTTGGGGGGGTGAAGGTGCCCTTTGGGCGCGGCCTATGGGGCCATAGCGATGCCGATGTGCTAGTGCATGCCATCATCGATGCCCTCCTGGGTGCCGCCGCCCTGAGGGACATCGGCACCCATTTCCCCGATACCGACCCCCAGTATAAAGGTATCTCCAGCATCCTTCTCCTCAAGCGCGTCAATGCTATGCTTCAGGAGCTTGGCTTCAAGGTCGAAAACATCGATGCCACCGTCCTCGCTGAAGAGCCCAAGCTTGCTCCCTTCATCGATGAAATGCGCTGCAACATCGGCGATGCCCTTGGCATCATGATAGAGCAGGTCTCGGTGAAGGCCAAAACCTCGGCGAGCCTGGGCTTTTTGGGAAGGGGGGAGGGCATCGCCGCACACGCGGTGGCTTTAATCGAAAGGCAATGAAAGTCTATAACACCCTCTCCAGTCGAAAAGAGGATTTTGTGCCCGGAGGCGACCCGATAAAGATGTATGTCTGCGGCGTCACCCCCTATAGCGAGTGCCACATCGGGCATGCCATGAGCTATATCATCTTCGATGTCATCAGGCGCTATCTCGAGTTCCGCGGCTACCGGGTGAAATACGTGCAAAACTTCACCGATATCGATGATAAGATCATCGCGCGCGCCAATCAACTGAATATCTCAACTCAGGAGCTCACCGAGGGATTCATCGCCCGATATTTCGCTGACATGGATGCCTTGAACATAAGGAGGGCGGATATCTATCCCAA
>JACUUT010000045.1 GCA_014859165.1 Dehalococcoidia bacterium | reverse complement strand
CCATGCATGGGCACCGCTCGCACGATCAGGCCACCATAGACATAACCGATGCATTGGTGCCCCAGGCAGACCCCCAAAATGGGGATCCTCCCAGCGAAGCGGCGCACCACATCGTTGGAGATCCCGGCATCCAATGGGGTGCCCGGACCCGCAGAGATCACAATGTGGCTTGGCGAGAGGGCCTCGATCTCCTCCAGGGTGATCTGGTCATTGCGATAGACCAATGGCTTCCCTCCCAACTCCCCGATATACTGAGCCAGGTTGTAGACAAAGGAGTCATAGTTATCGATAACCAGGATCACCGGACCTCCGTTTTTCGAACTTTCATATCGCCCTTTTCCACAAACCTAATACAAAAAATCCGCGCCTGGCCTCACTTTGCCACCGTAATGGGCGAAAGGTTAAGCGCCTCAATTAGTGCCTTAGCTTTGTCCAGGGTCTCCACATATTCCGCTTCGGGGTCAGAGTCGTAGACAATGCCGCCACCCACCTGAAAGTAGGCTTTTCCATTCTTGATGAGGAAGGTGCGGATCACGATGTTAAGATCCATCTCGCCGTTGAAGCTCAAATAGCCAATGGAGCCGGTATAGACGCTCCTCTTTGTGGGCTCCAGCTCATCGATGATCTCCATGGCGCGCACCTTAGGGGCGCCGGTGATCGAGCCGCCGGGAAAGGTCGCCTTAAGCAGGTCGATGCAGTTCTTATCCTGGCGCAGCCTTCCTTCCACTGTGGAGGTGAGATGAAATACGGTGGCATACCTCTCCAGGGCCCAGAGCTCCCTCACCCTTACCGTTCCATAACGACAAACCCTCCCCAGGTCATTCCTCTCCAGGTCAACGATCATCACATTCTCGGCGCGGTCCTTGACGCTCTGGAGAAGCTCCCTGGCCAGTGCTTCATCCTCAGTCGCCGAATTCCCCCTGGGGCGAGTTCCCTTGATGGGGCGCGTCTGGACAAGGTCTCCCCAAACTCGGAGAAACCTCTCCGGAGAGGCACCGGCAATGGCGACATCGTCGAAGTTGAGGTAGCAGGCGAAGGGGGCAGGGTTGACGAGGCGCAGCCTCCGGTAGAGTTCATAGGGGGCGATGGGGAAGTCCACCTCAAAGCGCTGCGATAGGTTGACTTGAAAGATGTCCCCGCTAGCGATATATTCCCTGACGGCATCCACCGCCTTAACATACTCCTCATAGGTAAAGTTGGCGCGTAATTTCGAACTTTTCGCACCAGCGACTACTCCCCCGATGCATCGGGGTAGAGCCTCTTCAGGTCGAGGTGCCTCTGTTATCATATCCTTTAGCTCCTCGATACGCTCTTTGGCTCTCTTACCCCGCTTATTCTCCTCCTGCTCGGGAAAACCTGTGGCGACGATGTAAGCCCTCCTCTCCAAGTGGTCGAAGGCGAGAATGGCGTCGTAGAAAGCCAGATAGCATTCGGGGATATGGAGGTCATCGATGGCAGTCGATGGCAGGCGCTCGATGAAGTGGCAAAGGTCGTAGCTGAAGTAGCCCACAGCCCCACCGACGAGGGGGATGGGGGAGGAATAAGGGGCGAGGGCGTATTTTTCCAGAAGCCCCCCCAATACATCGAAGGGATTGCCTATCACTATTTCTTCCCAATCCCTATAAACAAGGGTGATTTGCCTGCCGCGGCTTTTAAGGACGAGAAAAGGGTCGCTCCCCATAAAGGAATAGCGACCCAGCTTCTCGGGGTCCATCCCGCTATCGAGGAAGAAGCTGAAGGGTCGCTCCCTGAAAAGCTCAAAGGCTTCAAGAGCTGTCAAGGAGGTGGAAACCTCCTCGATCAAGAGGTGGCGCTTTGTGGAGCTCTCGATGGACATTTTTTTCGACCTTTATTCAATGCTTAGTCTGGTCACCTCGACCGTCTCGGTCACCTTTCTCACGACCCCGGAACGTGTCAGGATGAAAATGAGAGGCGATAGGATCAAGAGCGGTATCCAGGAAATGAGGAAGGTTACTGGCGTTAGAATCATGAAAACAATGGCAGCGAGCCCTATCGGTATATAGCTTTCATAAGGCTCTATCGCGCTCCCCACCTCGCCCTCAAGGGTCGCCCTCAATTGGTCCAGGACCTCCTGTTTCTCCTCAGGGGATAATGTCCCCTCGGGCACTAGGGAATCGAGTTGCTCATCCGCTATTTCCACAACCCAGTCGATGGCATCTTCAGGGATGGAAAAGCCCTCGCGCTCGATCTCGGCAGCATATCCCGAATAGAGGCTGGCGCAGGCTATGGCAACGAGCCCCACAAGCAGGGGCATCTGGCTGCCCCTTATATGCCACACGGAAAACCTGATGCGGTTCCCGATCTCGCCTCGCACGCCTGCCAGATAGAGCAGCCCCACCAAAAAATACACCGCTGCCGCAATGCCGCTAACTGCGCTTATCTCCCATGTGAGGAACATCGCCAGGGCGGAGACGGCAAAGGCGATCGCCGCCACCCAGAAAGGGCGCAGAAGCACGGCGACCAGCCCGCCAGTTACGGCTACCGCTACCACCGCCCCCAGGAGCCAGATGCCCAGGTATAAGGCATCCCATGAAGGGGGGATCAGGACCTCATAGCCCTCACCGACCCATCTCAAGACGAGCCCCAAAAAGCAGCCGGCGCCGGCAAGCAGCGCGCCAAAGACGACAATTTTTATTGTCCTTTCCATTTATCTATCTCCTTTTTGTTTTGTTGCTCCACGATTTCCCTCTCCTCCTCAGTGACGGGAAGTGCGAAATCTTATGTAAGCAAGAGCTATTTACAAATTACCGTGTTTATTCTACGATATAAGTGCTGATAAAGCAAAAGGGACAAGGAGTCATATTCGTCAATGAATAAATGGATTCAAAAGAGCATCGAGATAGCAAATGCTCCGGGATACTTAGATAGTCTATCTGAGGTATACCCTGTTACGCTTGAAGCAAAAAGGGTGCTCTCCGCTGAAGTTAAATCTCAACTAAAAGATGCACATGATAATAGAGATGGGGCAAGATTAATCAGAGCATTGTTAGAATTAGATAAGTTCCCCATAAAAGACCCTTATGTTGCTTTCCTAAGGAGAGGGGGGGAATTCCTTGATTATAACCCTGAAACTGTTGATAGAATAGCGGAGACGCTGTTTTCTATGAGCTTCGAGGAAATGATAGCGGGGTGCGAAGAACCCAAGGAATTCAATAGGCAGATTGGCACGCTATTTCGTAGATGGCTTCCAAAGCTGGGTTATCCGTTTCTGCCTGAACAGGAACTTGATAGGTATGAAGGTGTTGCTCTTCTTGCAGGGAGCAACGGAGAGAAGACAGACTATGCTAATAGAGTGCTAGGTTGTAACTTGAGTAAAGGGCTAGATTTACTCGCTAAAGCAAGCGGCAACTATATTATTGGAGAGGCGAAATTTCTTACCGATAGTGGTGGCCATCAAAACGCCCAATTTGAAGATGCTCTTAGGCTGATTCGTGGTGAAGAGGGCAACGCTGTGAGGATCGCTATTCTTGATGGGGTTGTCTGGATTAGAGGCAACACTAAAATGTTTCGAACTGTCAATGGAATGGGCGAGATCGCCTTAAGTGCTCTTCTGCTGAAGGATTTCTTGGAGAGTCAGGGGTAAAGGCTCGCTAGTTGCATTATATAAGGTAAAAGCACTAACTCTTCTCAGCATAGTTAATCTTTTTAAACTTGCCTCAATTGCCCACGGCGAATTATCTAGCCCTATCCATCTTCTCCCCAGTTCCTCAGCGCAAACTAGGGTTGTCCCAGACCCAGCGAAGCAATCTAGCACTATATCATTGGGATTAGAGGATGCCTGGATAATCACCTTAAGCATATCAGCATTTTTTTCCGTTGGATAAACCGGGTATGGGAAGTCCTTGAACTCCCAAATGTCCTGTCGCTTTTTCCCATTTTTAAGAACTTCGTCTGCATATATTCTCTTCCTCGGATTCCCGGTTTTTGACCACTCGATAAGCCCTTGCTCATCCAATTTTGTTAGCTCATCTGGGTGGGTTCTCCAATGCCTTCCTTTTGGTGGTTTAAGCCCTTTCCAAAATTGCCCGGTAGGCCCATTTCGGGTTTCTCCCGGTGCGTGTAGCGGTATAGTGGTATACCCCCTACCGTCCTTATCTACCTTGGGGAATAGCCTCTGCACATCATCCTCAGTCATGTCTTCCTTAGCCTCATTCCAAACATAGCTACCACTTTTAGAATAGAATAGAATCATATCCTTTACATTCCCATAGGCAGGCCTTGCAAAATTCTTTGGATTGCATTTTATCCTTGCGATGTCATTTATGAAGTGTTCTTCACCGAATATTTCATCCATAAGAACTTTGACATAGTGCCCTTTCTTCCAATCAATATGCACATAGATTGAGCCGTCATTTGCTAATAGCTCTTTTAGAAAGATCAGCCTTTTTCTTAAGAATTCGAGGTATTCAGCCCCAATTATTGTATCCTTATACGCAATTTGGTCTTCCACACTTGAACTGATTGTCGAAACCCGTGAATTTCCACCTCTAAAGTCTTGGTCGGTAGAGAAAGGCGGGTCGATATAGACCAGCTTCACTCTACCTTTAATACTAGGATTGCTTGTTAATCCCTTTAGTGCTGGCAGATTATCCCCAAAAATAAGCATATTAGTCCAGTCGCCTTCATTTATGAAGAGGTGGCTGCAGCCAAATGTTTTGACTTTTTGGAAGGGAGAAGCTACAGTATTGGCAAGGATGTCTTCTTCCCTTTCTTTACCTTCGTAAGTTAATTTGTATTCTTTGGGCATAATTAGAAAATTATCTCCTACCCTGCATTATACACGGTTTCGTGTATCCTGTCAATACCTTTGATAACCCATTTTCAAAACTCGTGTGCATATCCGTCACCCCCACAAATCCTTTGCTTCCTCCTCCGCCTTCTTTTTGAGTTCCAGCGCCTCGCGGAAGCCGAGCTCCTTATAGGACTGGGGCGAGCCGTATTCCCTGGTCTTCACCACCACCGGCGTAGGGACGGCATGGCCGAAGATGAGCGCCTGCTGCTTGGTATCAAGCTTCGCCAGCACCGCCTTAAGCTCGCTCTTGCCAGAGACACCGGTGAGCACGCTCTCGATATCGCGCTCATTGTCGAGAAGGCATGTTATCTTGGTGCCGAGCTGGCTCATCACCTCCTCATCGATGCCGCTGGGGCGCTGGTCGATCACCAGCAGTGTGACATTATACTTCCTCATCTCGCGGGCGATGGTGCCGAAGATGGTCTGACCCGAAATATCGGGATTCAAAAATTTGTGCGCCTCCTCGATGGTGATGACCAAGGGTCGGGGCTTGGCGATGTCCTCACCCAACGCTCTCTCCATCCGCTCCCGATACTGGGCGTGGATACGGCGGGTGAGGAGATTTGCCACCAAAATATAAGCTGTATAGTCGGTGTAGCGCCCAAACTCGAGAACCACATTTATCCCTCGGTCCAGATAGTCCAGGATGCGCTGAATAGCGTTGTCTCGGGCGTGGGGCACCAGGAAGCGAAGCCTCCTCAAGCTATCCAGGCGACGACGGAGCGCCGCCATAGTCGCCTCATGCTCCCCCAGGCTCGATGCCAGCTCATTTAGCTCTTCCCTACCCTCAATGGCAAGGAAGCTCTCCAGCCACTTGCGCTCCCCGAACCTGCGGGCGAGGCGATAGGTCGCCTGCACCGCAGCATCGGTGAGACCGAGTGTTTCCCTAAGCATTGCGATGTCCTCGGGCTCGATCTCGTCATAGCCGATCTCGACCACGAAGTCGGTGGAGACCTTACGCCTCCTGGCGCTTTCCTCATCGAGGGCGAAGACCGCCACCTTGGACGGAAAGAGCTGCTTCAGCCCCTTCACTTCCCGCCTATCCTCGCTGCTTCCCTTCCACCCATATTCGTTGTGCATATCGAAGACCAAGTTGACCGCTGCCCCCTCCTGGAGTATCCCGATGAGGATGAGCCTGGCAAGAAAGGTCTTCCCCGTCCCGCTCTTGCCGAAGATGCCATTGGAACGCTTCACAAGCTCCGCCGGATTGAGGCGGACCTTGGTCTCCATATCAAGCGGGGTGCCGATATAAAACTGCTTCTCTTCCACCTGCCCGAAGACCTGCTCCACATCCTGCTCACTGGCCTCGCGCACAACGGAGAAATGGACCGGCACAGTCTTCACCGGCTGGGGACCCTCAAGGAGGCTCAGGGCATCGCCCCCGATGGTGAGCACGGGCAGGACATGGAGCCTGCCGAAGGTGGTCGTCCCCGCCAGAACCTCAGCAATGAAGGGGTCGGAAACATCAGGCGGCGTCGCCATAACCCTTTGGTCGATGGCGTCCAGGGTGACATCGGTGATCATGCCGAAAAAGCGCCGCTTCTCCCCCTCGATGGTTACATAGCGCCCCACTGCGATGTCCTCCACAGAGATGGCGCTATCGAGCCTCACCTCAACCCCCTTAGTCAGCGAGCCTGAGACAATAATGCCTAATCTTCCCCCTATCACACTTTTATCCTCCTCAGGATATTGTTCAGCCTGTTTGTCTCGCCGCCAAGTAGCACCGCCAGTTCCTTGCCTGCCTTGATCAGGAAATCGCGGGGGTCTTGATGCGCCGCAGCAGCGTGGCGGAGCGAGGCAGCGATTAGCTCGTCAGCTTGCCCTCCGGCACCGACCAAGATGCTTAGAAAATCGAACGATTGGCTGAATTTTTCGACCTCTTCAGCGTCACACAGATAGACAAAGCTATGGATTTTGGCGGGCCTGGGTGGAAGATAATGATGAAGTTTTTGTCCTTCTTTATGCCCCACAATAAGGGCATTGAAATCGGTGCGCAGGAGCTTTGACAGTTGTGGGCTTGAGCGGTAGATGTCCTCCTCCTCAGCCTCCTCCCTCCCCCGGGCGATGGGACGCCGCCCCGGCTCGATGCTTGTGGTGGCAGCACCCGAGACCACGCCATATATCTCCACCTCCCCCTCCCTGGTCTTCACCAGGCTGCCGAAGGAGGGAGGCTGGTGCAGCTCATAGCACTGCGCAGTAAATTCGCCGCTCGACGCCTCGATGACCTCGCCTATCTTAGCCGGCAAACCAAATCTCCTTAAGAGCTTATTCTTAGACTTCTACATATTCAGTAAATGACACTTGCCCAGGGAGAGGCAGGCCATCCTGTATAAGTCCTTCAATATGAAAACTGATAGCCTCCCGAATATTCCTTTCTACCTCATCACGAGTACCTCCAGTGGCGATACATCCTGGAACATCTGGAGAATAGGCAGAATAACTGTCGCCAACCCTTTCAAACACGACTAGATACTTATGCATCTCACTCCTCGTCATCATCCTCAATCATTTTGATTATGTCACGAACTTTCATGTGATTCAATACCTGACTCTAAGCCTAGCGCCTCACGCTCTTTCTTCAGTTGCTCTGTCACTCTCAACTCTTCACCCCTGATATTCGTAAAGTTGTGGTTATGCTAACCTCCTCTCACCTTCGATTTTCCTTATGTCGGTGATATCCTGTGTCACCTCCAAACAGCCCAGGTAATCTCGGTTTTGGTTGCGAACAGCAAAGTAGCGGATATAGACTAATCTGCCCCTAAAATTGATCCAGAACTCGGCTACATCCTTGCGCCCGCTTTTGAAATCGTCCAATATCTGATTGACGAGATGAACGCTCTTTTGTGGGTGGCACTGCTGGACCTTTCGACCGATCACTGCTTTTGCTCTGGTGAAGAGCCTATCCTTGGACTGGCTGAAGTATCGAACGGTATCCTCCTTATCGACAAAGGTGACATCTACGGGCAGAGTGTTGAAAATGGCTTCGATCTCCTCCCGTGATAAGGCGCCAGCCTCAAAAGCAACCATGCCCGCTATTTCAGGTTTAGACGTCGGCATCTTGGCCACCTCAACGGCTGCCCTTGCCGGCTCAGGGGTAAAGCAACAGTAGCCCAATTCATCAAACTGACGCCTTATGTCTTTCCACTCACTTTCCTCCATAACCTGTAAAGCGATCGGGAAGAGGATGTTATTCTCCTTGTAGAAATGGCTCGAGAGCATCTCAGCTAACGACAGCGCCGCTTCCTCCAGTTGTCTGGCGAAGTTCCGGAAACCCATGCTTTCATGGGTATCTATGAGCCTGATGAGGTTTTGCTTTATCCCCCTTATCTGGTCGTGCTCCATCCACATGATGGCTGGCGGCTCTGTGACCCCGTGTTTCTCCAGGTATGGGAAGAGGACGTTTTCCTCCCGCAAAAAGTGGCTTTCCGAGTCCTTAAGATGCTCGGCAATGTGATCCAGCTTTTTCATCTGTTCGCCAACAGAATGAAAAAGCCTTTGCCCCTTTCACTTCCTTTGCCGTATCATTGAGTTCACCGGCAAATTCGAGGAGCTTCTTATGCTCCTCCATAAGGATGTGGATCGGGTGTCCTGGCGGTGCCGGCGTCCTGCCCTCTTTTTCCAGCGACTCTCTGAACACAGCGAGGTGAACATCGCAGAGCCTCTGGACTTCTTCCCGGGGCATGCCCTCTTTTATCAGCTCTTGCTCCACCTGGGCGATTTCGATCGGTGTGGCGCCCTTTATCACCTGCTCAAACTCAGCCTTTACCTCGTCGGGATTTACCCCTTCATGGAGCCTCCTTATCAACTCTTTTAGAGCCTCCTTCTTCTCCTTCCCGCCAAACACCTCGCTCATGGTTCTACCTCCCTATCCACTGGTTTAGTCCCTAGCGATGCCTCCGCGCTTTGCGAAGGGAACCGTAGAGCCCATACATCGTGAATCTGTT
>JACUUT010000044.1 GCA_014859165.1 Dehalococcoidia bacterium | reverse complement strand
GGGGCTGAGTTTATCCTGAGCCGTATGTCGAGATTCTTCCCCTTCACTTCGTTCAGGGTCAGAATGACAGAAGGCGAAGGGCTCGCAATGACAGGGGAATGCATGCTATCTTCCAAGACGGTTCACCATTGCCCACCCTGAGGGCAGTGCCACTGCTGCCAAAACGAGCTTGAACAGGTCCCCGGGGATGAATGGGTAGAGCCCTACGGAGAGCACCGAGCTTTCCGTAGCGAACCGGTCGAGCCAGAAGGCGAGCCAGGGCAGGCCGAAGGCATAGATCACGATGTTGCCGATAAGCATCGCTAGGGCCATGCTCCAGAAGCGGCGGTCCCAGCCCCGCTCGGCGAGGAAGCCGACGACGAAGGCAGCGGCCACAAAACCTATGAGATAGCCCCCGGTAGGGCCTAAGAGCACGGCGGGGCCTCCATGCCATCCGGCGAATACGGGAGCACCCATGGCTCCGACGCCCAGATAGGTAAGCTGGCTTATGGCGCCACGCTTGCTCCCCAAAAGCGCCCCGGCAAGCAGCACGGCGAAGGTCTGCCCTGTTATGGGGACAGGGCCGATATAGAAGGCGATCTGAGCGCAGAGAGCGGTCACGGCGCAGAAACCAAGTATAAGAAGGGCATCACGCGCCAGGGTTGCCCTGGGGAAGATCGCGTCCATCATGGTGAGGGTTTTTTCTTGCATTATCACCTCCCTATTTTATTAAACTGAGACTGCTGAGAAAGTCCTCCCTGTCATTGCGACCCCGATCCTTCCTAGGAAGGACGGGGGAAGCAATCCCTTTTGAGATTGCGGAGCTTGTTCCGAGCGTAAGCGAAGAATCCCGCTCCGAGTTTGCTTCGGCTACGCCTCGCAACCGCTGGCGCTCCTCGCAATGGCACTGCGTTTTTCAGCGGCCTCAAACTTGTGAAAGTATAACAGAGTGGAGCTGATGAGTCAACCTCTTGACAAGGGGAAAGAAAGGGTAGTAAATTAATATGATTAGCACTCTTAGCCTGAGAGTGCTAATCAGAGGGGCATCATGTTATTGGAGAGGAAGGAGAATATCCTCAGGATTATCGTTGGCGAATATATTATGATGGCGAGTCCTGTGGGCTCAGAGGCGATCGCCAAGAAGTATGGGCTTGGGGTAAGCCCTGCTACCATCCGCAGCGAGATGGCACGCCTTGAGGAGGAGGGCTACATCACTCGCCGCCATACCTCAGGGGGTAGTGTTCCCTCGGACAAAGGCTATCGATACTATGTGGAGTCTCTGGTGGAGGAGGAGGAGATCCCGCAAGGGGAGCAGCGGATGATTTGCCACCTCTTCCATCAAGTGGAGAGCGAGCTGGAGGAGTGGACTCGCCTTGCTGCAGTGTTGCTAGCGCGCCTGGTTCAAAACATAGCTATTATCACAGCCCCTAAGGCAATAGAGTCCCGGTTCAAGCATTTGGAGCTGGTAGCCCTTCAAGAGTTCCTTGCTCTGCTCATCCTTCTCATTCAAGAGGCGAGGCTCAAGCAGCAACTATTAGCCTTTGACGAGGCGATATCGCAGGAGGAGCTTAATTTTATTTCTCATAAATTAAATGCAGCCTTCAAAGGTTTGACCAAATACCAGATTCTGGCCCAGGGCCTGGAGCTTTCCCCCGTTGAAGAACATGTTAGAAAAGCCTTGGTGCAGATAATGGAAGGGGAAGACCAGCAAAGGTTCGAGGAACCGAACATCGAGGGGATACGCCATATGTTAATGCAGCCGGAGTTTGCTAGCAGTCAGAAGATGCTAGGCCTTATAGAGGTGTTGGAGGATAGGACGCTTATGAGGTCTATCTTGCCCGAAACGCCTGCTGAAGGTGGTATCCAGGTGATCATAGGAGCGGAGAATAAGGATGACGCCTTGAAGGGGTGCAGTGTAGTGATCACCCGATATGGCGTCCCGGGCGAGGCTACCGGCGCCCTTGGCGTAGTTGGGCCCACGCGAATGCGATATGGAAAAGCGATCTCTGCGGTGCGCTACATGGGCTCGCTGATGAGCGAGCTGGTCGGGGAGCTACATAGTGGAGAGTTACCGAGGAGGAACTAGTGCCTTTAAGTTGAAAAAGCCTGCCATTGCGACCCCGATTTATCGGGGGAAGCAATCTCAAAGAGAAGGTGCAAAGAAATGGATAAGGGTTCGCTCGCAATGACGGCAGGGCTCCGATTGCAGTAGCGGGGAGAATTTGTTCATTACAGGCCGATGTGGAAACGTCAAGTTAATAGGGGGTGGGACATTGGATGAGAAAGACATTAGCTCTGAGCCCCGATTTCAATCGGGGGGTGTTGAAGGGGAAGGGGACGTGGTGGTTGAGGATGTCGAATCACTGAAGAAGGCGCTCACTGAGGAGAAGGCCAGGGCAGAGGATTACCTTGCCAATTGGCAAAGGGCCCAGGCGGACTTTATAAACTTCAAGAGACGCACCGAGCAGGAGAGAAATGAGATGGCCAGGTTCGCCAATGCCACGCTTCTTGTGAACCTGCTCCCCGTGCTTGATGACCTGGAGCGTGCCCTGGAGAATGTCTCGGCAAAGCTTGCCGGGTTCACCTGGGTCGATGGTATTGCGCTTATTTATCGCAAGCTTCAGACAACCTTAGAGAGGCATGGGCTCACGGAGATCAAGGCTCTTGGTGAGACCTTCGACCCCAACCTTCATGAGGCGGTGCTCTACGGGGATGGGGATGAGGGGAGGGTTATCGAGGAGCTCCAGAAGGGCTATAGGCTTCATGACCGAGTGCTTCGTCCCACTTTGGTGAAGGTGGGCAAAGGGAAGGAAGATTAAAAACCTAAGGAGAGATAAACATGGGGCGAGCAGTTGGTATCGATTTAGGGACAACATTAAGCGAGGTCGCGGTAATGGAGGGCGGGGAACCTAAAATCATCCCCAGTGCCGAAGGTGGCCGCCTTGTCCCCTCGGTGGTGGCGATAACCAAGACCGGGGAGAGGCTGGTGGGGCAAGTGGCCAAACGGCAACAAATCACTAACCCCGAGAATACAATTTATAGCATCAAGCGCTTCATGGGTCGCAAGTGGGGTGAGCCATCGGGAAGAGAGCTACCGGTGGAAGAGGATGCCGGGCGCGTGACCTATAAAGTAACCCGCGCCCCTAATAGCGATGTGCGTGTGGCCATGGGAGGGCGGGAATATAGCCCGCCGGAGATCTCAGCGATGATATTGCAGAAGGTAAAGAAGGATGCTGAGGCTTACCTTGGGGAGGAGGTTACTGAGGCAGTGATCACCGTTCCCGCCTATTTCGGTGATAGCCAGCGTCAGGCGACCAAGGATGCTGGCATCATCGCCGGGTTTAACGTCCTCAGGATCATCAACGAGCCCACCGCTGCCGCATTAGCCTACGGCCTAGATAAGAAAAAGAAGGAGATGACTGTCGCCGTCTACGACCTGGGAGGAGGCACCTTCGATATCTCCATTCTGGAGCTTGGCGGCGGCACCTATCAGGTGAAGTCAACCAGCGGTAACACCCATCTTGGCGGCGATGACCTCGACCAAAGGATTGTCGATTGGCTTTGCGCTGAGTTCAAGAGGGACCAGGGGATTGACCTTAAGCAGGATCGTATGGCGCTTCAGCGACTAAGGGAGGCGGCGGAGAAGGCCAAGTGCGAGCTTTCCACGGTGCTTCAGACGGAGATTAACCTCCCCTTCATCACCGCTGACGCTAGTGGCCCCAAACACCTCAATATGACGCTGACCCGCGCTAAGCTGGAGCAGCTAGTAGGCGACCTTGTGGACAGGACCATCGGTCCCTGTCAGCAGGCGCTTTCGGATGCTGGCATCACCCCGGCTCAGATCGATGAGGTTGTCCTGGTGGGTGGGCAAACTCGCATGCCCATGGTTCAGGAGAAGGTGAGGCAGCTTTTCGGCCGCGAGCCCTCCAGGGGGGTCAACCCTGATGAGGTGGTGGCTATGGGAGCGGCAATTCAGGCCGGGGTCTTGAAGGGTGAGGTGCGGGATGTGTTGCTCCTCGATGTCACACCACTTACCCTGGGCATCGAGACACTGGGTGGAGTGATGACCTCGCTCATCCCCAGAAATACCACTATCCCCACCGCAAAGAGCCAGATCTTCTCCACCGCTGCCGATAGCCAGACCAGCGTCGATATCCATGTGCTCCAGGGGGAGCGGGCCATGGCTGCTGACAATAAGACGCTGGGGCGCTTTATGCTCGATGGCATCATCCCCGCCCCGCGGGGCATGCCTCAGATCGAGGTTACCTTCGATATCGATGCCAATGGCATCGTGAGCGTCAAGGCACACGATAAAGGGACGGGCAAAGAACAGAAGATCGTGATCACCGCTTCCAGTGGGCTTTCCAAGAAAGAGGTAGAGAGGATGCAGCGGGAGGCGGAGACTTATGTTGCGGAGGATGCCAAGCGGCGCGAGGAGGTGGAGACAAGGAACGCTGCCGATACCCTGGCCTACACTGCGGATAAGACCCTTCGCGAGCATGGGGACAAGGTGCCATCGGATCTCAAACAGCAGACCGATGAGAAGATAGCCTCGCTGCGCGCAGCATTACAGCGGCCGGACATAAGCGAGGTGCGGCGCGCCATGCAGGAGCTATCCGAGGCATTGCAGCGAGTAGGTACCGCAATCTATCAGGCGCAGCCACCGCCCGGCGCTAAAACTCCCCCCGGCGAGCAACCACCCAAGCCGGATGAGGGGACAGTGGAGGGTGAATTCCGCGAGGTTTAGAGGACAACAACTTGCTGAACGCAAGGTTTAGTGCTAAAATGGAAAAGTAGCTTTTCAGAAAGGGGTGCGAATATGGACTTTAGGTTTACTCCAGAGGAGGAAGCGTTTCGCAAGGAGGTGCAGCGGTTCATAAACGAGGAGCTGCTGCCGCCGGGTTTCTGGGGAGGGATGGAGGATGAGTTTGACCTCGAGAAGTTTGAATTTAGCAAGCAGGTAGCGAGGAAGCTGGGGGCAAAGAGATGGCTGGCGATGAACTGGCCCGAGGAATACGGCGGGCTGGCAGCCTCTCCCATCCAGCACATGATCTTCAAGGAGGAGGCAGCTTATCGCGGGGTCCCAGGTATCGATATGGGTGTTGGCGGGATAACCTGGGTTGGCCCTACACTGCTGCTTTTGGGCACCGAGGAGCAGAAGAAAGAGCATCTGCTACCACTGGCCGCCGGGGAGAAGTGGTGGTGCACCATGTATAGTGAGCCCGGCGCTGGCTCAGACATGGCGGCGGTGATGTGCCGTGCCGTCCGCCAGGGAGACGAATACATCGTCAACGGGCAGAAGGTATGGACCAGCGCCGGTCACATTGCCGATTGGGGCTGGCTCTTGGTCAAGACCGACCCCGATGCCCCTAAAAAGCACCACGGCATTACCCTTCTCCTTGTCGATATGAAGACCCCGGGCATCACGGTGCGCCCCCTGATAAACATGGCCGGCCATCACTTCTTTAATGAGATTTTCTTCGACGATGTTCATGTCCCTGTAGCGAACTTGATAGGGGAGGAGAACCGCGGTTGGTATCATACCATGATTGCCCTGTCCTTCGAGAGGACCGCTGGCGTTATGTTTGCCGCCGGCGCCCGTCGACTCCTTGAGGAACTGGTGAGGTTCGCCAAGGAGACCAAGATTGATGGGCAGCCCCTTGGAAAAGACCCCTCGGTTAGGCAGAAGCTGGCGGAGCTTGCCATCGAGGTCGAGGTCGGTCGGATGCTGGGCTATCGAGTCGTTTGGCTGCAAACAAAAGAGGCGATCCCTGGCTATGAAGGCGCCATGATAAAGGTGTTCGCCTCTGAAACCCTGCAGCGGATGGCAAATATCGGGACCCAGATAATGGGACTCTATGGGCAGCTAGGGCTAGACTCTAAATGGGCGCCCCTACAAGGGATAATTGCGGATACGTATATGAACTCAGTTGGCATGCTCATCGCAGCAGGCACCTCGGAGATCTTGCGAAACATCATTGCCGAGAGGGGGTTAGGGCTGCCCAGGGGTGCCTGAGGTTTTATCTCTTGGTGTATTGCTTCGCTTTGCGGGCACGGACCAAACCGTATTTCTTTCGTTCCTTCACCCGAGGGTCACGGGTAAGCAGCCCATGACTTCGCAGTAGGGGCTTCAGGTTTTCATCCGAGGCCACCAGGGCACGGGCAATCCCGTGGCGGATAGCTCCAGCTTGGCCTGAATTGCCGCCCCCGGCCACTTTGATGGTAGCATTGAACTTATCTAAGCTATCGGTTACCAGCAGCGGCTTCAGGGCCTCTTTTCGGAGCCCCTCCCGAGCGAATAGCTCCTCAAAGGGTTGCCCATTAACTACAATGGCGCCCCTTCCCGGAAATAGCCTCACCCGAGCCACCGCGCACTTCCTTCTTCCCATGCCATAGAAGTAGCCTTTATCTTTCAACTGCGTCCCCCTCTTTAGATCTCCCCACCTGGGCCTGATGGGGGTGGCTATCCCCCGAATAGACCTTAAGCCTTCTCAACATATCTCGGCCCAGCCGATTCCTGGGAAGCATCCCCTTCACTGCATATTCGATTACCCGAGTGGGATGGGTCTCCATCATTTTGGCGAAAGTGGTGCTCTTGAGTCCGCCAGGGTATCCCGAATGACGATAGTAGACCTTTTGCTGAGCCTTTTTGCCGGTTACCCTGACATTTGCCGCATTTACCACGATGACAAAGTCCCCGGTGTTTAGGTGCGGGGCATATATGGGCTTGTGTTTGCCCATAAGAAGGGTGGCCACCTCCGATGCCAGCCTGCCCAGGGTCTTCCCCGAGGCATCGATGACATGCCACTGTGGCTTAAGGTCTGAGGATTTGGTGCTATAGGTCTTCATTTTTTCGCCCTTGACCCACGTTCTTTTTCAACAATCACCTTGAAATTAGAGCTCAGATGATAAACCAGTTCGGAATGTTCGAAAAAGGATAATTTACCTTCATTAGACATAGCCCATGGGGAGGGAGAGCTGGCCCCGCTATAGCGGGCTTTTTTGACCGCAAAATCTCACGAAAGGCTGCCACATCGCTCTTCCCCAGTCCCACCTTCACCAGAGCGCCCATGGTATTGCGCACCTGATGGGGTAAGAAGGAGTTGGCCACCATGTGGAAGATCACTAGCTCATTCTCCCGCACTACCTCCGCCTTATAAATGGTGCGCACAGTGTTTTTTCGACCGTTGAGCGAACTAGCAAAGGGGGCAAAATCATGCGTTCCCAAAAGGGCCTGGCAGGCATCGTTCATCGCTTCGATATCGAGGGGCCTGGGCATAAAATAGGCGCTCCGGCGCAGGAGCGGGGAAGGGGTAGCACTATTCAACAGGTAGTAGCAGTACTCCCTGCTTAAAGCACCGCTGCGGGCATCGAAGTTATCTCTCGCCCCGAAAGCCTCCCTAACAGCGATATCCTCCGGCAGGTAGTGATTTAATGCTTTCAAAAAGGTCTGTGGAGGGAGAGGCGAGGCGGTGCGAAAGGTGACCACCTGCCCTTTGGCGTGAACCCCCACGTCTGTTCTGCTGGCAGAGGCAATGCGAATCCTCTCCCCGGTAACCCTCCTCAGGGCACGCTCGATCTCGCCTTGAATGGTAGGAACACCAGCCTGGATCTGAAATCCGTGGTATCTGGTGCCCTCATATTCTATGATAAGCGCAATCTTCTTGGTCTGCATAAAGCCCACTACTTTACCAATTCTAGCTGCGCTATGGGCGCCCCATCGCCCAGGCGGGGCTCAAGCTTAGTTATCCGAGTATAGCCGCCAGGGCGCTGGGCATACCTCGGGGCAAGCTCATCGAACAATTTCGACACCACCTTTTTATCCGTTACAAAGGCCAGCGCCCGGCGACGGGCATGTAAGCCGCCATCCTTACCCAGGGTGATCATCTTTTCCGCCATCCCCCGAACCTCTTTTGCTTTTGCCTCGGTAGTCACGATCCTCTCATATCTTAAAAGGTCGGTTACCAGGTTTCGATACATCAAAACCCTATGGCCTGTCGGCCTAGAAAGTCTTCGCCCGGCAATACGATGCCTCATTTTAAGGATCCTCCTCTTCTCCCCCCTGCTCTAAGGCTGTCTCCACTTGGGGAATCTCCTCCTCTGAGGCGAAGCCCTTCGCCTTAAGTTGCTTCCGCACCTCCTCCAGCGCCTTCCGTCCTAAGTTCCTTATCTTAAGCAATTCCTCATCATTCCGCTCCAACAGCTCCCCTACCTTGGTGATCCCAGCCCTCTTTAGGCAGTTAAAGGTGCGCACGGAAAGGCCAAGTTGCTCAATAGGCGTATTATATTGCTCCAGGGAGATAGGGAGCCCATACTTCTCCACCGCCTCCTGAGGAACATAGGCAAGCTCATAGAAAAGCTGGAACTTTTCGATTAACATCTGGGCGCTCTTGCTCACCGCCTCAATAGCGGATATGGTGCCATCGGTCCACACCTCAAGGATCAGCCTCTCGTAGCCGGTCGCCTGCCCCACGCGGGTGGGCTCTACAGTATAATTAACCTTACGAATCGGGGTGAAGATGGCATCCACAGGGATCACCCCTATCGGGAGGCCATCCCCCTGGCCAGCGGGCACATATCCCTTGCCCTGCTCCACATTGAATTCCACAATCAGCTTGGCATCGGGGGAATCTAAGGTAGCTAGGTGGAGATCGGGGTTCACCACCTCGAAATCAGCGGAGGGCTCGATATCACCGGCAAGGATCCGACCCTCGCCCTCGACTTCCAGGGTTAGTTTGCCCGCCCGCCAGGTGGTAGGACGAAGCCTCAATGCCTTGATATTCAAGAGAAATTCTATAACGTCCTCTTTCATATGGGGAATGGTGGAGAACTCGT
>JACUUT010000043.1 GCA_014859165.1 Dehalococcoidia bacterium | reverse complement strand
TATGCATCGGTTATGTCTATGGTGGCCTGATCGTGCGAGCGGTGCCCATGCATGGCAAGACCTCTCTAATCTACCATGATGGGCGGAGTATCTACGAAGGTCTGCCTAACCCCTTCGAGGCAGGGCGCTATCACTCCCTGGCGATCAAACCGGGAACCCTATCTCATTACCTCAAGGTCTCGGCGCAGACGGAGGGTGGTGAGATCATGGGGGTGCGCCATAGGGATTTCGTGGTCGAGGGGGTGCAGTTTCACCCGGAATCGATCCTCACCGAGACGGGCCATGACATCCTGAGGAGGTTCCTGTGTTTCTCCCGTCCTCTTTGGGATGGTACTAAGGAGAGGCTTTATGGATGAGATTATCTATCTCAACGGCTCTTTGGTGCCGCGAGAGGGGGCTAAGATCTCGCCCTTCGACCGTGGCTTCCTCTATGGCTACGGTCTCTTTGAGACGATGCGCTCCTATGGGGGACGCGTCTTTCGCCTCGACCGACACCTGGCTCGGCTGATGGGCGGCGCTGAGAAGCTGGGCTTCGCCGCTGCGCTTGACCCCACTGAGCTGGTGCAAGCTTTATATAAAACCATAGAGGCTAACAAGCTCTCGGATGCTCGCATCAGACTCACCGTCTCGGCGGGCGAGGGTGAGAGGAGACTGGCGCTCCCAAGCTGGGGCACGCTCACCATCATAATAGTTGCCGAAGAGCTTGTCCCCCCACCTTCCCAGTTTTATCAGAAATGCGTCTGTGCCGTCCTAGTAAGCCCGATGCGAAACAGTCTATCACCGCTCTCCAGAATCAAGTCCGCGAATTTTCTGGATAACCTTATCGCTCACTCTGAAGCCGTGGCGTTGGGAGTGGACGAGGCCATCCTGCTCAATGAGAGGGGATTTGTTTGTGAGTGTAGCACCAGCAACATCTTCTTAGTAATGGCGGGGAAGCTCATCACCCCCTCAGTGGAGAGCGGTATCCTGCCCGGGATCACCCGAGAGGCGGTTTTGGAGCTGGCTAATGCTCTGGGTATCGAGGCGGTGGAGAGGGAGGTCCGCGTAGCTGAGCTCCTCCGAGCTGATGAGGCTTTCCTGACCAATTCAATAATTGAGATCAGGCCAATTACCGAGATAATCGATGGCAAGCCCATCGGCTCGGGGAAGCAGGGGGAGGTGACCAAAAGGCTAATGGCAGCCTATAAGGAGCTCGTGGAGAGGGAGGTGCGCTAACCCGTCCCTAGCCCCAGGCTCTTCTTGATAGCATTATCAACCTCTGCCATCTTCGCTAGGCTAAGTTCACCACATTTGTCACCGAGCCGTGTTTTATCTATTGTCATTATCGACGCAAGGTCGACACTACTATCCTTAGGCAGACCGCTTTCTGAGGCTGTAATTAGAACGATAAAAGGATACGGCTTAGCGGGAGCTGTGGTAATGGCAGCAACGATTGTATTCGGGCTATATTGGTTTCCTCTGTCATTTTGAATAACAAGAGCGGGCCTTAGCCCCCTCTGCTCGCTCCCTCTCCCAGGGCTCCAGTCTACCCAGTATATCTCGCCACGCTTAATCACAATTGGCTATTTCCATTCAGGTAATACCTCATTGGCCAACGGCAAAGTCATAGCAGCAAACTCACGATGTTGCTCAGCCATCGCCTTATAGCCTTCAATCATTGCGGCACGCTCTCGTTCCTCAGCTAATTCTTGCAGAATAGTCGCAATCGCTCCGCTACGGCTAGTGTTTCCCTCTTTAGCCAGCATGTCAGCGAAAGAGATTAGATTTCGTGGTAAACTGATCGTCAGCTTTACGCTCTTAGACATCTTTCTCTCCTTACAAAATAGTAATACATATTGGTCATACCAATTCTCCATAAAAAGTTTACTGCGCTAATATCTAAGTGTCAAAGCAGTATAGCATGGAAGCGGAGTAAGGGCAGATGACTAGAGGCAACTACCCCCCATAATCTCCACCTGGGTCGCGATTTCTAGCGTGGATATAGCAAGAAAAAGCTTTGCGGCGGTCTGCTGCCCGCGATGTTCGTTGACCCTCCATTGCTGCCATGTTATTATAACCTTGACGAGGTTTGGAACTGTGGATAAGGGCGAAAAATTCGAAAAGGCGGTAAAGCGTAGCAGGGAGGGCTGGTTCGCGAGGGTGGTGCACCTCTTTGATCGCGCTGCCATAGAGGAGACACTGTGGGACGAGCTTGAGGAGCTTTTGATTTCCGCCGATGTCGGCGTCGCTACCACCACCAAGCTCATCGAAAGGGTAAAAGAGAGGGTGAGCAGAGAAAGGCTCATGGAAGCTCCCCAGATACGCTCTGCCCTGAAGGAGGAGATGGTGGCTATGCTGAGGGGGGACGCCGCTCCCCGAGAAGCGCCATTAGCCCTCGCTCCATCAGGGCCAACGGTGATCCTGGTGGTTGGGGTGAATGGAACAGGGAAAACCCTTTCCATTGCTAAGCTTGCCTACTCCTTCAAAGGGCAAGGGAAGAGGGTGATCATGGCAGCCGCCGATACCTTCAGGGCAGCAGCCATCGACCAGCTCAAGATATTGGGGCAGCGCGTTGGGGCCGAGGTTGTCTCTCACCAGCCCGGTGCCGACCCCGGGGCGGTGGTCTTCGATAGCCTGGAGGCGGCGAGGGGTCGGCATGCCGATGTGGTGATCATCGACACGGCGGGGAGACTCCACACCAAGTTCAACTTGATGGAGGAGCTAAAGAAGATCAAGCGGGTGGCCTCAAGAAGCGATCCCCAGGCGCCCCATGAGGTGCTTCTGGTCCTTGATGCCACCACAGGGCAGAATGGCCTCAGCCAGGCCAGGTATTTCACCGATGCGGTGGGCGTTACCGGGGTCTTTTTAGCCAAGCTCGATGGCACTGCCAAAGGGGGGATTGTGCTGGCGATCTGCGATGAATTGGAGATGCCCATCCTCTTTATTGGCACCGGCGAAGCGCTAGACGATCTGGCCCCCTTCGATGCCCAAACCTTTGTCGAGGCGTTATCCTCTTGATCGATGCATTTATCTGGTGGCTCGCCGTAGAGCTTTGGGGTTCATCGCCCTGTCTGCCATTTTTATCCTCTTCAAGAAACGCCCGATAGGGGATATGCCTTCGGAAAGCGAGTGACCGCACCATAGCCCTATTTGGGGAAATGCAAGAATGCAGAAAGGGGTCTTAGCAAAGCTCCAGCGCCACCTAATGAGGCCCCGCAGCCGGGCTGGCCTTATAATCGCTGTCCTTGCTGTTTCCTTGATTCTGCGGTTGCTCCTGTTTCGCCTTCAGGGTTACTATGTGGACGAGGCGTGCTTCAGTGCCTGGTTTAACACCGCTGCCGAAAAGGGGTTGCATGCCTTCTACGATGCCACCTGGTGCGACTATCCCCCATTCAACATCTATATCTTCTGGGTGTTTGGGAAACTGGCCCATGCTATGGGTCCAGATAGCCTGTCCTTTCTTATTAAGCTCCCCCAGAACTTATTCGACCTTGCTACGGCCTTTCTTATCTTTCACCTCTTGCGCCAGAGGTTTTCTTTCAAGGTCTCCTTGGCTGTTATGGCAGCTTATGCCTTTAATCCAGCAACTATTTTCAACCTGGCCGTATGGGGGCAGATGGATTCCATCTATACCTTCTTCCTCGTCGCCTCTCTTGTTGCCGTTCTGGGCTCGAAATACGAGCTTTCAGGGGGTCTGCTAAGTCTCGCCATACTCACCAAGCCTCAAAGCATTGTCCTGCTCCCTGTAATAGCTTACGTGATTCTGAGGAACGGAGGCTGGCAGCGTGCTCTATCCAGCAGCGCCGTTTTCGGAGCCATCATCTTTCTGGTTATCCTCCCATTTAACTGGGATAACCCGATAGCGTTCCTGGTTGACCGCTATGCGGGCTACAATTTGTATCCCTATAACAGTATCAATGCTTATAATTTCTGGGCACTACTTGGCTTTTGGAAGCTGGACACCATTCCACTTCTGGGACTGACCTATCAGATATGGGGAGTTCTGGCCTTCCTTGCCTTTGTGGCCTTTGTCATGTGGCAGCTCCACCGGAGGTACGAACCGAGGGTGGCTATTTTCGCCGTATTCCTACTCATGTTTGGCTTTTTTATGCTGATGACCAGGATGCACGAGCGGTATCTCTTCCCCGTCTTCGCCTTCCTGGCCATGAGCTGGTCTACACGCCTCACCCCCTGGATCTATTTAGGGCTCACAGGTACCTATTTTGCCAACCTGGCTTATGTACTCTCAACCCTCAACGCTGATTCATTTATCCAGGACGGGCACTGGTCCATTTTCGTTCTAGGTCCCGCTAATGCCATTCTATTAGGCTTATCGTTGCGGGCTTTCTACCGGATGCAGCGACCTAAACCTTTTCGAAGCGATGACACAACTCTTTTCTTACCATAATAGGCTGGTATCCTGGGAGATAATGTGGGGATGCACTTGGGAGGAGGTGGGCGAAAGAACTAGGGATGTGGATAGGATATATAATACATTCTATAAGGTTTGGGAGGAGTAGTGGAGCAGGTTAAAGCCTCATTGATAGGCCGTTTGCGCTCTCTTCCATTTAACTGGGAGATCGCCATTTACGCTTTGCTTATCCTTATTGCCCTGGTGATGCACCTCTGGGCTTTGGACGCCCGTGCCATCAGCTGGGATGAGTTCGAAAATATCTGGTGGGGCGGTGGCTGGTCTCTTTACACTGGGCACGGCTATCACCATACGCCCGTGACCCATGGCCCATTCCAAGCTTATAGCACCGCCCTCGCCTTCTTCCTCTTTGGAGACAGCGACTTCACGGCACGCCTTCCCCACGCCATTTTTGGCGCAGCCCTTGTGGCGCTGCCCTTCTTCCTGCGTCGCTATCTCAGTCGCTGGGGCAGCCTGGCGGTGGTCATTCTCCTCACCTTCTCCCCCACGCTGCTCTACTTCAGCCGCTTTGCCCGTGAAGACATCTACGTGCTCTTTTGGACGCTTCTCCTAGTCATCTGCATGTGGCGCTACTTCGAGGAGAGGAAGGCAAGATACCTCTATATTGGTGCTGCTGCTTTGGGCCTCAGCTTTTGTACCAAGGAGGTGAGCTACTTCACAGTGGTTCTCTTCGCCATCTTTCTCCTCATTGTAGCCGCTGGGGAGCTGATAACCGGGATCAGAAGGAGATTCGACCTAAAAGGGCTCTCCCCACCTGCCGAATGGCTGATCCTAATGGGCACCCTGTCGTTGCCCCTATTTGCGGCAGGTATTGAGCTGATCCCCGGGGTGGAGCTTCCTGGCGGTTTTCACTGGGCGAAGGCACTCACTGTGGTCCTCCTATTCGCCATCTCGGCAGCCATCGGTCTCCGTTGGAGCCCTCGCCGCTGGCTAATTTCCGCCTTGATTTTTTATGGCATCTTCACCCTTCTCTACACCACCTTCTTCACCAATACCGCCGGCTTTGCTAGTGGCATCTGGGGCTCCCTCGACTACTGGATCACCCAGGCAGGGAGGGAAACGCAGCCCTTGTATTACTATCTCATCCTTATGCCAACCTACGAATTTTTGCCTCTCCTCTTTGCCTTTGTTGGTGCCATCTACTATACGGTGAAGGGGAACCTCTTCTCTAGGTTCCTGATCTACTGGGTGGTATTGAGCCTGATCGCTTACTCTTTATATGGGGAGAAGATGCCCCAGATTTCCCTTTATATAATTCTCCCTGCGATCCTTCTGGGGGGCAAGTTCATCGCCGGACTTTTCCAAGCCTTCGATTGGGGAGGGGCAAGAGCCTGGGCGATAAGGGGGCTTACTGTGCTGGCACTGCTCCTTCTCTTCCCCTTCACGGTGCATGTGGCATGGCAAGCAAATTACCAGAAGGGCGATGAGCCCCCTCAGATGCTGGTCTATGCCGGGATATCCTCCGATGTGCTCGGGATCATGGCCAGGATCGAGGAGCTGGCAGAGGAAACAGGGGAGGGGAATGAGCTGGCGATTACCGTAGATACCAGTGGTGGCGCCCTCTCCTTTTATTGGCCCTGGGCTTGGTATCTTAGGGACTATAAAAATGTTGAGTGGGCCGACCTGAGCACCATCGAACACCCCCCTGCAGGCTCGGTGCTTCTTCTCAAGGCACATAATGAACCAGACGCCAGGCCATACCTGGGAAAATATGGCGAGGGACAGAATTTTCGCCAGCTATTGTGGTTCCCCGAGGAGTATCGGGATTTCGACCTGGGATGGTGGTGGGGCTATTTCCTGCATCGAGAGACCTTGAGTCCCTACTTGACATCAGGCACAGAGGGCATTGCCTACTTCCCTCCAGGCGCACCGTGATTGCACCCCTATGCTCCCCAAACTATAATAGCTGATTGGGAGGCGAATAGTTGCTCAGAAGCCGCCGATTTTGGATTGGGTTTACTATCAGCCTAGTTTTCTTGTTCCTATTCTTTTATAGATTTAAGGGCGACTTTGGCGAGATAGGTCACGCCCTGGGCGAAGCCAATTACATTTTCGTCCTACCCGCGGTAGTTGTGTTGGTAATTATCATGGGGCTCAAGGCGGTGCGCTGGCAATATTTGCTTAGGCCCCTGAGCCCCGTTCCTTTGCGGCCTATCTTTTCGGTGACCGTCATCGGGCATATGGTGGATAGCCTTTTACCCCGGCCCATCGGTGAGCTGGCACGTGCCTATCTGCTTGGTGAGAAAGAATCGATGAACAAGATGTCGATCTTTGCTACCATTGCGGTGGCACGTATCTTTGATGGGCTTGCTTTGCTCCTCTTTATGGTCATCGTCTGGCTATTTGTGCCCTTGGCGCCATGGCTGCAGAGCATGGGGTACGTTGTTGCCGGCGTGTTTATTTGCGCTTTGGTCCTATTTCTAGTGCTTGCATCATCCCCGGGTCGGCTGCAAAAAGTAATGGCCTCCTTTCTACGGCCTCTACCTCAACGCTGGAGCTCTAAACTGGGGGAGTGGCTTGAGCTTTTTGCCAGTGGGCTCGCGGTGCTTAAGAGACCAGGCAAACTTTTCTTTGTCTTTTTGCTCTCGCTGCTGATATGGTTTGTTGAGGCTGTTATGTTCTACTTGGTGGCCTTCTCCTTCAATTTGGAGCAGCATTTCTACGTCTTTCTTTTGACCTCAGCAACGACAAATCTTGCCTTGTTTATACCTTCCATGCCCGGTGGGTGGGGAAACTGGGAGTTGGCTTGTCGAGAAACGCTCAGCCTCTTTGGAGTAGATGTAGCTTTGGCCAGTGCCTACGCGATCGCCTTACATGCTGCTGTGCTAATACCGATAATCTTGCTCGGCTTCGTGTTCCTCTGGAAAGAGAATCTCTCCCTGGCCAAGGTAGTGCCACAACGAGGGGAGGAAAGATTGGCGGAGGAACATGACCCTAAGGAGGACGGGGGATGAACTACAGCGCGAGGCTGGGGCGAAAGGTGGCGAGATTGGCCAGCACAGAGGGTTGACTACCCCAGCGCTTTTTAGTATTATCTATTGTTAGAGAAATCACAACTTGTCTGCGCTCGCTATGAAAAAGCAGCTAGCTAAAATACTTGCCACCCCTTCGGCCAAAAGTCAAAAATCTACCCATCATCTAAAGTTTTCAGAGGAGAGTAATGTATAGGATTATGTTCAGAGAGGACCTGGTGCCCAATATTCACCTCTTCAAGATGGAGGTACCAGCGGTCGCCCGAAAGGCCCAGGCAGGGCAGTTCGTTATTGTGAGGGTGGATGAGAAGGGGGAGCGTATCCCCCTCACCATCGCCGACTGGGATCGGGAGGCGGGGAGCATCACCATTGTCTTTATGGAGGTGGGGGCAACAACGCGGAAGCTGGCTCAACTCAAGGCTGGCGACTTGCTCGCCAACTTTGTTGGCCCTCTGGGCCTGCCCACCCATATCGAGAAATTCGGTACCGTGGTCTGCGTTGGAGGAGGGTTTGCTGTGGCCACCATAGTGCCCATCGCCCGGGCTCTTAGGGAGGCAGGAAATAGGGTGATCTCCATTATGGGAGCACGAAGCAAGAACTTGCTTTTCTGGGAGGAGCGCCTGGGAAGCGTCAGCGACGAGCTCATCGTGACCACCGATGATGGCTCCTACGCTCGTAAGGGGGTGGTCACTGAGCCACTCAAGGAGCTTTTGGAAGGGGATCAAAGGATCGACCGGGTTATTGCCATCGGTCCCACGGTGATGATGAAGTTTTGCGCCCAGACCACCCAGCCCTTTGGTGTCCCCACCATTGTTAGCCTCAACCCGATTATGGTCGATGGCACCGGGATGTGCGGCTGCTGTAGGGTTGAGGTTGGTGGCGTAACAAAGTTCACCTGTGTGGATGGGCCCGACTTCGACGGACACCAAGTCGATTGGGACCTCCTCTTCGCTCGCCAACGCATCTACCTCGAGGAGGAAAAACGAGCCGTGGAGCAATGGGAGAGGATGAGCCATGCCTAAATTAGACCTAAACCGCGTGCCCATGCCCAAGCAGGAGCCCTTGGTGCGGGCAAGGAATTTTAATGAGGTCGCTCTGGGATATAATGCGGAGCAAGCTTTGGCTGAAGCCAAGCGCTGTATTCAGTGCCCCAAGCGAGCCTGCGTTGATGGCTGCCCCGTGGAGGTGGATATACCCGATTTCATTTTGGCGGTGCGCGAGGGCAATATGCCCGAGGCGGTGCGCATCCTGAAGGACAAAAACAGCCTGCCCGGCATCTGTGGGCGGGTCTGCCCCCAGGAGACCCAATGCGAAGACACCTGCTCCCTGGCTAAAAAGGGTGCCCCCATAGCCATCGGTCGCCTGGAGCGCTATGTCGCCGACTGGGAGCTGGCTCATTCATCGGCGAATCCTCAGCCAGCACGCCCCGAGCCAACGGGAAAGAGGGTGGCAGTGGTGGGATCGGGGCCGGCGGGGCTCACCGCAGCCGCCGACCTGGCCAAATTGGGACATGAAGTCACCATCTTTGAGGCGCTCCA
>JACUUT010000042.1 GCA_014859165.1 Dehalococcoidia bacterium | reverse complement strand
AGCGTAGCTCAGAGGCAGAGCAGCGGTTTCGTAAACCGCCGGTCATCGGTTCGAATCCGACCGCTGGCTCAGGGGGAATGGTGAGCAAGCTTTTGGATAAGTTGAATCAGGCCTCTCGAGGCCCTGCCCAGCCTCTGGGTTTTAGAACAGCGGCGTCTAGGCTGAAAAGCCCATCTATGGCGCTTATCGCTGTCCTATCCCCAGGTGACACTCATGCCGCCACTGCGGCCAGGAAGAGCGCCGACGCCGTGTTGCTGAGAGGGGCGGAGAGCCAAATTGTCGCCTCCTTAGGAGATGTTCCCTGGGGGGCAACCCTCGATGAAGCGACCGACCCCGATTATATCGGGGCGCTCAAAGAGATGGGATGCGATTTTTTGGTCTTCGATGCTGCAAAATCGCCTCCAGCGCTGCTTCGAGAAGAAGCAATGGGCAAGATTGTGGAGATCACTCCCTCGCTCGCCGATGGCCTAATAAGGGCTATCGAGCAATTGCCCATCGATGCTGTGCTTATTGGAGGTGATAGTAAGCTTTCGGTGCAACGGCTGATGGTCTGCCGGCATCTTGCCAACCTGGTGCGCAAGCCCCTGGTTGTGTTAGCACCCCTTAGTATGTCCAAGGAAGACCTCGAAGAGCTCCGGGAGGTGGGGATGGCAGGGGTGGTGGTGAGGGTGGAGGGGCTCGCCGAGGAGGAACTCTCTAGATTGAGGCAGACCATCGTCGCACTACCCCCCTCGAGCAGAAGAAGGCGAGGGAGGGTGGAGGCTTTGCTCCCTTACCCCAGGGAAGAGGGGATGACGCGGGTGGAAGAGGAGGTAGAGGAAGAAGAGGAGGAAGAGTAACCCCATGCTTAGGGCATCATCCTTCTTAGTCGAGGCGTCTCAGAGTGGGGCGCAGAATTGCCATTGCCAGGACGAAGATGACAACGATGGCGCCCGAACCCGCGACGGTGAGGGAGGCTCCTATCTCCTCAACAACAGCGCCCAGGAGGAAGGTCCCTAAGGGCATCAGGGCGAAGGTCATCATGTATATGCCCATCACCCTTCCCCGCACCTCGTTGGTGATATTGCTCTGAATCAGTGTGTTGTTCACTGCAAAGTAACCAGAGCTTCCAATACCTACCCCGACAAGGAGCGCCAGGGAGAGAGGGTAGGAGTTGGAGATGCCAAAGAGGGCTAGCATGACGCCAAAGCCTAAGGCTAGGACAAGAAGAAGCGGGCCCTTGCGCTTGAAATCGCCCAGCGAGGCGATAGTAAGGGCACCGATCAGAGACCCGGCGCCCACGGCACCCATGAGGAATCCCAGCCCTTGAGAGCCGCGTTGGAACATATCCGCAAATATAGGCATCAGGTTCATGAAGGGCAGAGCAATCAGCACCGGAATAAACTCCAAGGCCAATAGCGATAGGATGAGGGGGCTGTGCCAGATGTAGCGCAGCCCTTCAACCAGGTCTGCTCTGACCGATGTTCTGGCTCGCTCCACCGGCTTTCCCGAAATAGAGATCATCGCTAAAAAGCCTGCTGCGGTGATATAGCAGCCCACCACGATGTAGTAAACCATGTCTACCCCGATGGCTCCTATCAGGATGCCGCCTAGGGTGTAGCCGATAACCCGTAACAGACTTGAAGATGTGGAGTAGAGGGCGATGGCATTCATTAGTTGCCTTTTGGGCACCAGCTCGGGGATAAAGGACTGGCGCCCTGGGGCGTTAAAGGCGAAGGTAACCCCCGTCGTGAAGGCGGCCAGGATGAGATGCCACAGGACAATTACCCCGGTGGTTATCAGGACGGCAACAACCAGGGTGATAAGCATATTGATTGCCAGGGTGACGATGAGGAGGTTGCGCTTTTTAACCCGGTCGGTCACTGCCCCGCCGTAGAGGGTGAGCAAGAGCACCGGTAATCCCCAGGCGGCGGCTACCATCCCCAGGGCCAGGGCAGAGTGGGTCATCTCCCAGGCCAGCCAGTTGCGAGCGATAAGCTCCATATGTAGGGCGCCAAAGGAGGCAAGCATACTCAGCCAAAACCAGCGGTAATTGCGATTGCCCAGCGAGCTGAATGTGGTAACCCGTGGCTCGGTGGGTGTTATCACCCCCCAGTCGCCATCCTTCAAAGGTGGAGGTTCTCGGAAGTCTGCCATCGCTATTCTCGAAGCTTATCGATTGACCCTGTTTCTGTCAAGCAAGAATCCTTGACATTGGAATGAAGTGGGATTAGTATGCGAAAAGAATGGGTGAGAAACTCCTTTTCGGCACGGCAGGCGTCCCTCCCAGCGCCAAATCCCCGACCACCGAGGCCGGCATCGAGAGAGTTGCGGAGCTGGGTCTTGGTTGCATGGAGGTGCAATTTGTGCGCGGGGTGAAGATGAACGAAAGGATGGCCAGGGAGGTGGGGGGGGTGGCGAAAAAGAGCGGCGTAAAACTCACCGTTCATGCCCCCTATTTCATCAATTTCAACGCTCACGAGAAAGAGAAGGTTGTTGCCAGCCAGGAGAGGCTGATTCAGACCGCCCGCATCGCCTCCCTCTTTGGGGCGGAGGGCATCGTTTTTCACGCTGCCTTCTATCTTAACGATTCGCCCTCAGCGGTATATGTCAGGGTGAAGGAAATGTTGAAGGAGACGGTGAAGCTGCTTAGGGCAGAAGGCAACCTGGTTTTGCTAAGACCGGAGACCACAGGGAAGGGGAGCCAATTCGGCACCCTGGAGGAGGTGTTGAACCTGAGCGATGAGGTCGAGGGCATCGCCCCCTGCATCGACTTCGCTCATATGCATGCCAGGACACGTGAGCTCAATTCCTATGAGGAATTTCTCGCCCTGCTGAAGCAGGTGGAAGATAGGCTGGGGGGGCAGGCCCTGGATCATATGCATATCCACCTTTCGGGGATCGAATATGGCAAGCGAGGGGAGATCAGGCATTTGAACCTCAGGGAGTCGGACTTGCGCTATGTGGAACTCCTTAGAGCGTTAAAGGAGCTTGAGGTAAAGGGGGTTCTCATCTGTGAAAGCCCAGACCGTGAGGGTGACGCCCTGGTTCTCCAAGAGACCTATAACTCGCTATAGCTTAACCTGACATTGTCAGATTTCCATGTCTTTGCGAGGAGCGCGAGCGACGAAGCAATACCGAAGGACAGTTATGAGATTGCTTCCCCCGATGAGTCGGGGTCGCAATGACAGGGAGGATTTGATCGATTATAAGCTAATGTGAGAAGGCCTAGTCAATAACCCTCGGGGTTACCCGGCACTTCTCCGCTGTTGTAATGGCTTCGATCTGAGCCACCGCAAGGTCCACCCTATCCTGGTGATTCACCACTACATAGTCGAACAACGGCAATTGCTTCATCTCCTCATGAGAGGTCTCGATGCGTCGCTTCAGGTCAATGGTCGACTCGCTTTTGCGCTGATTGAGTCGTGCCGCCAGTTCCTCCATGGAGGGAGGGGCCAGGAAGATGAGGAGCGCCTGGGGCATGATGCCTTTGATTGTTGCTGCCCCCTGGACATCGGCCTTCACGATGACATCGTGTCCCTCTTTGAGCGCTTCATTCACCTCCTGCCTGGGCACACCATAAAGGTTGCCATAGACCTCGGCCCACTCTAGAAGCTGCCCACTTTTCACCATCTCCTGGAAGCTCTCTGGGGAGACGAAGTGATAATCCACCCCATCGATCTCCCCTTTGCGCTGCGGGCGGGTGGTTACGGTTACTGCGTAGTGGAGCCGAAGGCTCGGCTCGACCTGTCGGCCGAAGGGTCGCCCCAATCTTTTCATCCTAGCGAGCACCGCGTCCTTGCCCACGCCTGAGGGGCCAGAGAGCACAATAAGCAGGGGTTTCGCTCCGGGAAGGGGCTCTTGAATTTCCTTCAGGCTTGAACCTCCCGACTCGTCGTCAGCCTGCCAGCAATGGTCTCCGGAGCGATGCCGGCCAGCACGATATGGCCACTGTCCATAATGAGCACCGCTTTGGTTCTTCTCCCGTTGGTCATGTCGATGAGCATCCCTCTGTTCTTGACCTCCTGAACCATGCGCTTGGTGGGCGCTGAGTTCGGGGGTGCCATGGCGACGACCCTATTTATTGCCAAGACATTGCCGAAACCGATATGAATTAGCTCTGTAGTCATTTTTCGTTTTCCCCAACCTCTCCATACGGGAAGGGCTGGGGTCTATCCCCCTTTCCGCTAAATTCCATAGATTGTGAGCCTTTCCAGGTCTTGCCAGAAGCTGGGGTAGGACATAGCTACTGCCTCAGCATCATGGATCACCGTTTCCCCTCGGGCCACAAGCCCCGCAATGCCCAGGGTCATTGCCAGACGGTGATCTCGGTGGCTTGAGCAAACTCCACCCTCAAGCTTCCTCCCACCATGAATAATCATGCCATCGGGCAGCTCATCTATATCTGCCCCCAGCGTCGATAGCTCCCTTACCGTAGCCCCGATCCGATCGGACTCCTTCACCCTGAGTTCCTGGGCGTCTCGGATGGTGGTCGTCCCACGGGCAAAAGAGCCAGCCAGGGCAACGAGGGGTATCTCATCGATAAGCCTGGGGATGAGACTCCCAGCAATTTGCGTCCCTACCAGGTCGCTGGATTCTATCACCATGTCGGCAACGGGCTCGCCACCATCCATTCGTTCGTTCTCCACCCTGAGCTTTGCCCCCATCTGGAGGAGGACATCGATGATCCCGCTCCTTGTGGGGTTGACCCCTGCCTTTAGGACCTTGATGCGGGCATTGGGGTGAATCGCTCCGGCGACAAGCCAGAAGGCAGCGGAGCTTATGTCTCCGGGAATGCAAACATCGACTGGCGATAGGGAGGTGTAAGGAGTAAGGGCGATCCTTGTGCCATCGCACTGGAGCTTTGCCCCCATGGCCCTAAGGAGGCGTTCCGTGTGGTCGCGAGAGGGAGCCGGCTCCTCAATGGTAGTTTCCCCTTGGGCGAAGAGGGCAGCGATGAGGAGCGCCGACTTTAGCTGGGCACTCGCTACAGGGAGGTGGTAATCTATACCCTTAAGTTGATTTCCCCTGATAGCTAGGGGAGGGAGGGAATCGCCCCCTCTGCCCCAGATCTCAGCCCCCATTAAGCGCAGCGGGTGAATCAATCGACCCATGGGGCGAGAGCGAAGTGACTCATCCCCGGTAACTATGGACAGGAAGGGCTGAGCGGCGAGCAGCCCAGCCAGAAGGCGAATCGTGGTGGCGCTATTCCTTGCATTGAGCACATCGGTGGGCTCCCTGAAGCCCTCTCTTCCCACCCCTGAGAGGGTGAGCACACCGTGCTCCTTGATAATCTCCACCCCTAAAGCCCTTAAACAAGAAACCGTGGCGAAGCAATCATCCCCTGGAGCAAAGTTCTCAAGTTTCGCCCTGCCCCAAGCTATGCTGTTCAGGATGACAGCGCGATGCGAGATGGACTTATCGCCCGGGGGGGCGATCTCGCCCCTGAGACTAGCGCACCCCTTTACCCTACGCTCCATTTTTTCGACCTTTGCGCTTCACTTTATCCAGGCTAACCTGATCTTCTAAAGCAATCATTTTTCTGATTGCCGCCTTAAATAAACACATTCCTACATTCGCAGCCAACCCTCTCTCCCCTCACGCGCTCGAATGAAAGCTATCTCCAGTTCCTCGCCGCCCTCGCTTACCAGGCGGCGTAGTTCCCTCAGCTCCGCGATGTATTCATCGAGCCAGTGAAGGATGGGCCCTCTGTTGGTGAGGCAGATGTCACGACTCATCTCGGGGTTCCCCGAGGCCAAGCGAGTAAGGTCGCGATACCCAGTGGCGGCAAGCCTTGTCATCCTGGGCCACAAAGGACTTTTTGTGGTCATCGAGACAAGGGCTGCGGAAATGAGTATGGGAAGATGGCTGATCGCGGCGACCAAGCTGTCGTGCTCTGAGGCATCGATGAAAAGGGGGGTTGCCCCAATCTGCTTTACCAGCCCCTCTACCATGTCGATTGCCTCTTTGGTAGCGCTCCTCCCGGGGGTTAGGCAATAGGTGCAGCCTTGAAAGAGATCGCCATTGGCGGCGGCGATTCCAGAGGTCTCCTTCCCCGCCATAGGATGTCCCCCAATAAAGCTTATCGATGGGGGCAAAGACTTCTCTGCCCAACCCATAACCTGTGCCTTTGTGCTCGCAGTGTCGGTGACGATGCAAGCCTCAGGGAGGTTTTCCCCCATCTCGGCCATTATCCCCTTCGTGGCTATCGCTGGGGTGGCGATGATGACCAGGGCAGCACCCTTCACTGCGGCGAGCAAATACCGCTCAGTTCTGTCCACCGCCCCAATCTCAAGAGCCTTGGCGGCGACCTCTCCGCGGCGAGCCAATCCCACCACTTCCAAATCCGCCTTCGCCCTCCTGAGGGCTAAGCCCATGGAACCACCGATCAGCCCCAGCCCGATGATGGCGATCCTCATCATGCCACACCTCTCTCGGATTAGCGCATTATAACACAATTTCGCAAGTTATGAAAAGAAAGGGTGTTTGGGCTTGACACCATCGAGAAGAAGCGTTATAATATAAAACCCAGGAACCTGGGACTTCCGCTATGCTATAATGTAGATACCTCCTGAGAAGGAATCCCTTCTTTTCATAGAGTTCCGTTAGAATCATTCCCCCGTAAGGAACCTAAGGGATGACTAAATATATCTTTGTGACCGGTGGCGTGGTTAGCTCGGTAGGAAAGGGCATCACCGTCGCCTCCATAGGAAGGATTTTGAAGAGCCGCAACATCTCGGTCTCCGTTCAGAAGCTTGACCCCTACATCAATGTCGATCCGGGGACGATGTCTCCCTATCAGCATGGTGAGGTTTTCGTCACCCAGGATGGTGCCGAAACCGACCTTGACCTAGGTCACTACGAGCGCTTCATCGATGTGAACCTCACAGCGGCTTCCAGCGTGACCACAGGGCAGATTTACAGTTCAATCATCGCTCAGGAGAGGAGGGGGGATTTTTTAGGTGGCACCATCCAGGTGGTGCCTCATGTTATCAATGAGATAAAGCGTCGCTTTAGAGAGGTGGCGAGGGAGAGCGAAGCGAGCGTGGTTATCGTCGAGGTGGGGGGGACGGTGGGCGACATCGAGGGGCTTCCCTTCATCGAGGCCATCCGCCAGATGAGGAGCGATGTGGGGCGGGAGAATGTCCTTTATGTTCATGTTACCCTTCTCCCCTACCTCTCATCCACAGGGGAGTTGAAGACTAAGCCCACCCAGCACAGCGTCAATGAACTGCGGCGCATCGGCATCCAGCCTGATGTTATCGTATGCCGCAGCGATTATCCCATTACCGATGAGATCAGGGACAAGATCGCCCTTTTCTGCGATGTCGATCGGCGAGCTGTGGTGCCCCTGCTCACTTTGCCCATCATTTATGAGACCCCCCTCGTTCTTGAGGAGGCGGGATTGGGACAACTTGTCGTGGAGATGCTCGATTTGCCCCGCCTGAATGGTGACCTTAGCGAGTGGCACACCCTGGTGGAGCGGATGAAGGAGCCCAAGGAACCGCTCCCTATCGCCATTGTGGGCAAATATGTGGAGCTACGCGATTCCTACATCTCGGTGCGCGAGGCACTTCGTCACGCTGCAGCCTACCATAACCGAGATATAGAGATCCATTGGATTCGCTCGGAGGATTTAGAGAGGGATGGCGATAGCTTGCTCCGTTGCGTTCAAGGGATTGTGGTCCCCGGCGGCTTCGGCGTCCGGGGCATTGAAGGGATGGTGATCGCCGCTAGATACGCCAGGGAGAACCAAATCCCTTATCTGGGGCTATGTCTGGGGATGCATGTTATGGTCATTGAGTATGCCAGGCAAGTGCTGAACTCCCCTGAGCCGAATTCCACCGAGTTTGACCTGGAGACCCCCTATCCGGTGATCGACCTGCTTCCGGAGCAGCGTGCGGTGCAGGAAAAGGGGGGGACAATGAGGTTAGGTGGCTACCCCTGCCATCTGATAAAGGGCACGAGGGCCGCTTCGGCCTATGGGGAGAATGTGGTCTATGAGCGGCATCGCCATCGTTTCGAGTTCAATAACGATTTCCGGGGGACATTAGAGAGGGGCGGATTGGTTCTCAGCGGCCTCTCTCCAGAGGGGAGGCTGGTGGAGATCAGCGAGTTGCGAGATCACCCCTTTATGGTGGGCACCCAGTTTCACCCTGAATTCAGGTCGCGTCCCAATCGACCTCATCCCCTCTTTCGCGATTTCATCGGAGCGGCAAGTGGGGTGCTCCGTGAAGGGGATCAGCATACCTTGCCATTATAACTCCAAGGAATGTCATTGCGACCCCGATTTATCGGGGGAAGCAATCCCATGGAGGAACCATGAGTCATTCTGAGGGAGCGAAGCGACCGAAGAATCTGATCGAGATTCTTCCCCTTCACTTCGTTCAGGGTCAGAATGACAACCGGTACAGTTTCGCTCGCAATGACAGGAGAGGAAAATGCGCATCTTCCTCGATACAGCGAATATAGAGCACATTCGTCATGCGGCGAGGTTGGGCATTATCAGTGGGGTGACCACAAATCCCTCGCTGGTTGCCAAGGAAGGGGCGATCGATTTCAAGACGGCGGTCCTGGAGATCTGCTCCATTGTTCCCGGCCCCATCTCTGTAGAGGCATCAAGCTTGGAGGTTCAGGGCATGCTCGAGGAGGCGCGCCGCCTTTCCTCCTGGGCGCCCAATATTGTGGTCAAGATCCCCGTATCGGAGGCAGGGCTTGAGGCGATTTCGGTTCTCTCAAAGGAGAATATAAAGACCAATTTCACCCTTTGCTTCTCCGCAAATCAGGCTCTTCTCGGTGCCCTTGTGGGGGCCACCTATGTCAGCCCCTTCGTAGGGCGGCTCGATGATGTCGGTCATCAGGGGATGGAGGTGGTTGCCGATGCGGTGGAGATCTTTAAGAAATATAATCTCCCCACCCAGGTGATCGCTGCCAGCATTCGTCATCCCCTTCACATAATCGCTGCTGCCAAGGCTGGGGCTCATGTTGCTACTGTCCCTTACAACGTGCTGATGCAGATGATTCATCACCCCCTTACCGATATTGGAATCGCCCGCTTTGCGGAAGACTGGAATAGGGTGATTAAACAACGATGAGATTGCTTCCCCCGATAAATCGGGGTCGCAATGCCACAAAGGCTCGCAATGACACAAAGGGTCGCTAATGACACCACCTCCATTGTCATTGCGAGGCTTGT
>JACUUT010000041.1 GCA_014859165.1 Dehalococcoidia bacterium | reverse complement strand
GGAGTGGCAGGATCAGGGGGCCGGCGCCCTGCTGGTTCAGGCCTGCCTTGATGAAGTGAGAAGCCTGGGCATCGAAACGGTGTTCTGCCTCACCTATAAGCCCGATTTCTTTGCACGGCTTGGCTTTCGTCAGGTGGATAAGATGGAGCTGCCGCGTAAGGTGTGGGGGGAGTGCCTAAAATGCCCAAAGTTCCCCGACTGCGATGAGACGGCGCTGGTTTATCAATTGGAGCGATAAGGGTTTAACCTAGATTTCCCATATCAAAACGGTGTTCATAAGCGCAACCTATGCTAAAATAGGTTCAAAAGCCCTTGCGCTTAGCTTTGTGGCAAGGGGCTGGCTGGAGGAACCCAATGGGTGAAAAGACTACGGGCTGAAGCGAGCCGACTATATCGAGGTTTTCTTCAAGAACATCGACTGGAGTAAAGTTGAGGCTCGTCTCAAGTAAAGGCATCCATCGCCAAACTGAAGAGCAATCTTCTCCGGGAGCAAGGGTATGAAGAGAGCTTATCTGGATAATGCTGCAACCACCCCTATATTGCCCGAGGTGGTGGAGGCCATGCTCCCTTACCTCAGGGATGCCTATGGCAATCCCCAATCCCTGCACCAATGGGGCGATGAGGCCAGGGAGACTATTGAGGAGGCCAGAGGGCAGGTAGCGGCTCTTATTGGAGCCCAGACTGAGGAGATCATCTTCACCGCCTCCGGCAGTGAGGCCAATAACTTCGCCATCAAGGGGCTGGCTCAGGCCCAGCAGTCCAAGGGGAAGCACATTGTTATCTCTGCCATCGAGCACTTCTCGGTGCTCCATTCGGCGAGGACGCTGGAGAAGTGGGGCTTCGAGGTGACCGAGGTCCCGGTGGGTAGGCACGGGCTGGTGGACGCAGATGAGGTAGCCAAAAGGATAAGGGAGGACACCATCCTGGTCTCTATTATGCACGCCAACGGCGAGGTGGGCACCATTGAGCCAATCGCCGAGATAGCCAAGGCAACAAAGAAAACGGGGACCCTGCTCCACACCGACGCTGTGGCTGCCGCCGGCACAATACCGGTCGATGTCAAAGAACTGGGGGTCGATGCGCTAAGCCTGGCTGCAAACCAGTTCTATGGCCCTAATGGCGTCGGTGCCCTGTGGCTTAAGAAGGGCACGCGCATCATTCCCTTTGTCGATGGTGGGGTACAGGAGGGGGGAAGGAGGGCGGGAACCGAGAATGTGCCGGCCATCGTGGGCATGGGGAAGGCAGCGGAGCTGGCGCAGCATGACATGTCCTCTCGCATGACACGCCTCTCCCGGTTACGCGATAGGCTGATTCAAGGACTCTCATCCACCATCGATCACACTATCCTTACCGGTCACCCTACCCAGCGCCTCCCTGGCAATGCCAGCTTCTGTATCCAGTTCATTGAAGGAGAGGCGATGCTCATGCTGCTCTCAAGCAAAGGTGTTGCCGCCTCCAGCGGCTCGGCGTGCACCTCAAGGGCGCTCAAGTCTTCCCATGTTCTCGCTGCCATGGGGATTCCCCCTGAGATAGCACAGGGCTCGCTACTCTTCAGCTTCGGTCTGGAGAATACCGAAGGGGAAGTGGACTATGTCCTGGAGGTGCTGCCGCCCATCGTTGATAGGCTGCGACAGATGTCTCCCCTTTATGCCAAATTCCTTAAGCAGCAGCGTGGAGGGAGATAGAATGCCAGTATACAGTGAAAAGGTTATGGAGCACTTTATGAACCCCCACAATGTGGGGGAGATTGAGAACGCCGATGGCATTGGCGAGGTGGGAAACCCGGTATGCGGTGATATGATGACCTTTTACATCAAGGTGGATGACAACCGCCTCAGTGATGTCAAGTTCCAGACCTTCGGCTGCGGGGCCGCCATCGCCGTCTCCAGCATCGTGAGCGAGATGGCCAAGGGTAAGACCCTGGAGGAGGCGAGGAAGATCACCCCGGCACTGGTGGCTGAGGAGCTTGAGGGGCTGCCCAAGAACAAGTATCACTGCTCCAACCTCGGTGCTCAGGCGCTAAATAAGGCCATCGACGACTACCTGAAGAAGCTAGGCAAAGAGGCGAAAACAAGAAGGAGGAAGAAGGATGAAGGGGCGTGAAGAGCCAACCAAGAGCAGGTGTTTTTGTCCCTACTGCCAGGAGGAGCTACTCTTTGAAAGGCTCCCTTATTGCCAACCATGCCGGGTGGTGCTACGCTATTGCCTCAGGTGCCAGATAGTGGTGGAGAGGAAGGCCAAGGTCTGCCCCCAGTGCCACGAGCCCTTGGAATAGGGTGACAGGAATGGCGGAGAAGGAGAGGGTAACCCTAATTGTATTCAGCGGCGAACTGGATAAGGCCCTGGTCGCTTTCAATATCGCCATCGGCGCCGCCTCCTCGGGGATGGAGGTGAGCATGTTCTTCACCTTCTGGGGGCTTAATATCATCAAACGAAACGAAGGCAGCATCCACAGCAAAGGGATAATGAGGCGGATGCTCAACATGATGAACCGGGGCGGCTCAAAGAGGACCCATCTTTCCAAGTTCCACATGATGGGGCTGGGCACCTGGATGATGAAGCGCCTGATGAAGGATGTCAACTCCCCCCAGCTTGAGGAGCTGATGGCTATGGCCAAGGAGATGGGGGTCAAGTTTATCGCCTGCACCACCACCATGGGCATCATGGGCATCGGCAAAGATGCCTTCATCCCCGAGGTGAACAGTTTTGCCGGCGTCGCCACCTACCTGGCTGAGGCCAGAGAGGGGAAGATTAACCTTTTTATCTAGAAGGAGAGGGCGCGATGAAAGCGGATGCTACCTTAGACTGCATCGGGCTCTACTGCCCCCTGCCCATCGCTCACACCGCCAAAAAGCTAAAAGAGCTGGAGGTAGGGCAGGTGCTGGAGATACTGGCCGACGATGAGGGGATAAAAGAGGACATGCCTGCCTGGTGCAAAACCACAGGCAATGAGCTGCTGGGGATCGAGGAAGATGCTGGGGGGTATAGAGTTTATGTCAGAAAATCCCGATTTGATGGAAGAGCGGACCTTAGAGAGTGAGCGAATATACGAGGGGCGCATACTTGCCCTTCGCGTCGATAGAGTGGTGCTCCCCGGTGGGCGGGAGACGAGGCGGGAGGTGGTGGAGCATGTGGACTGTGTCGCCATCGTTGCCATAGATTTGGAGGATAATGTCATCCTGGTGCGCCAGTTTCGTAGTCCTGCGGAGCGGGTTCTTCTGGAGATCCCCGCCGGTGGCATTGAGCCCGGGGAGGAGCCTCTAGAGAGCGCTCTCAGGGAGCTGGAGGAGGAGACCGGATATATCGCCGGGAAGATGGAGAGGCTTGGTGGATTCTACTCAAGCCCGGGATACTCAACCGAGTTCTTGCATCTCTTCCTGGCCACTGAGCTTCGAAAAGGTCTCGGTGCTCCCGTGGAGGATGAGGTTATCGAGGTTGTGCCCATCCCATTGAGGCAGATTCCCGGCCTTATCTTATCGGGCGAGGTCTCGGACGCCAAAAGCATCGCTGGCCTCTTCACCGTCATCTTAGGCCGTAAAGAGGTAAGGAAGTGAGGATTTGCCTCCTTTGCAATAGGGGGAATATGTACTGTGGGGGCCAGGGGGTTTATCTCTATTACCTGTCTCGAGAGCTAAAGAGACTAGGCCACGAGGTTCACGCAATTGTCGGCCCCCCTTATCCCTATATCGCTGAGGGGGTCGAGGAACATAGGGTGGAAAACCTGAACTTCTTCGAATTCGGATTCCCCAAGCAAGACCCCTTTAGTGTTTTCACCCCTCTCAACCTCTACGAGCTGGCGGGGACGAGGCTCGGGATGTTCACCGAGATGTTCTCCTTCAGCTTCAGGGCCTATGACAAGTTGCGCCAGCTTCTCCGAAATCAGCACTTCGACATCATTCATGATAATCAGACCCTGGGCTATGGCATACTGCTGATGAAGGCCTTTGAAACCCCCATCGTGGCCACTGTGCACCATCCCCTGCCCATCGATAGAAGGACCGATATTGCCTATCTGGAGAGCATCGGGGACAGGATACACAGGATACTTTTCTACCCCTTCATAATGCAGCACCTGGTGACTAAAAGGATGGATCGGGTGATCACGGTCTCAGGGAGCGCTGCAAAGGAGACGAGGGAAACCTTCAAGGTTCCAGAGGAGAAGATAAGGGTGGTTCACAACGGCATCGATATAGCTATGTTTCGGAGCTTGGATGGCGAGAGGAAGGAGCGTGGTCGCCTCATCCTCGTCGCTAATACCACAGATCGCAAGAAGGGAGTCATCTATTTGCTTCAAGCGCTTCGGTTACTTCGGAAAGAGAGGGATGTGAAACTCACCATCGTTGACCGTGGTGCCCCGGATAATGAGTATACCCCAGCCCTGGTAGAGAGATTTGGGCTTGACGGCAGCGTCGATTTTACCGGGAGGGTGAGTGTGGAGGAGCTGGTGCAGTGTTACGCAAGGGCCGAGGTCGCAGTGGTCCCCTCCTTATATGAGGGCTTCGGCCTCCCCGCCGCTGAAGCGATGGCCTGCCGCCTTCCCGTGGTCGCCACCACAGCGGGGGCGCTCCCTGAGGTGGTGGAGAATGAAAAGAGCGGCATTCTAGTGCCCCCTAAAGATGCAGTTGCCCTGGCAGGGGCGATCAAACGCCTGCTTAAGGATGAACCCTTACGCCGGGTGATGGGGGAGGAGGGGAGGAGGAGGGTGGAAAGGCACTTCACTTGGGAGGTGGCAGCGAGGAAAACCCTGGAGGTATACCAGGAGGTTCTTTAGGTGCTCACCGTTAACTTCAAACTCTTCAAGATAGAAAACGGGGATAGATTTCTGGATGTGGGCTGTGGCGAGGGAAGGCATAGCTTTGAGGCATTTAGGCTCGGTAGTCACATGGTATGTGCCCTGGATATGGATGATGTGAGCCTGAGAAAGACCCACTACGTGCTGCACTATATGGACACGCAGAGGGTGTCCAATGGGAGTTGGAATGTGATGTTTGCCGACGCCCTGAGCCTCCCTTTCAAGGATGCCTCCTTCGATAAAATAATCTGCTCCGAGGTTCTGGAGCATGTGGCCGATGATGAGCGAGGGATCAGGGAGCTGGTGAGGACCCTCAAGCGGGGTGGTGTGCTGGCGGTCACCGTGCCCACCTACCTTAGCGAGGCGGTCTACTGGGCACTGGATGAGGACTACTATAACCATCCCGGTGGTCATGTCAGGAAGTATAAAGCCCAGGAGCTGATGGACTCCTTGCGAAGGAACGATCTGGCGATTTATGCCATCCGCTATGAGCACGCCTTTCACTCTATCTATTGGCTCCTTCGCTGCATCTTCGGTCTTAAGAAGGAAAAGGCGAGGGTTCCAGCGTTTTATTACAAGTTCCTGGTGCTGCAGATAGTAACCAAGTCAAGGTTTGCGCAGCGTATGGAACGCATCTGTAACTTTTTCTTTCCTAAAAGCATAGTTATCTATACCAGAAAGATCTAGCAAAAGGAGGGAGCCTGGGGTGAAAATATGTCTCCTTTGCTACCGGGGTAACAAGTATTGCGGCGGTCAAGGGGTCTACCTCTATTACTTATCTCGTGAGTTTCAGCGGATGGGGCATGAGGTCGATGTCATGGTGGGCCCACCCTACCCCGATATTGGCGATGGGATCGAGGTGCACCGACTGGAAAGCCTGAACCTCTACGATCGCAAGGACGAGGGGGAAAGCTTCCTGTCACGGGAAAATCCCTTGCGCGTCCTCACCCCATTTAATCTCTACGAGCTGGCGGGAACAAAGCTGGGCATGTTCCCTGAGATGGTCACCTTCAGCATCAGGGCCTATCTCAAGGTAAGAGAGCTTCTCCCCAACCATCGCTTCGACATCATCCACGATAATCAAGATCTGGCCTACGGCTTGCTGCTGATGAAGACCTTGAAGGTCCCTGTGGTCGCCACCATTCATCATCCCCTGCACATCGATACCGAGGCTGAGCTTGCCCAGGAGCCGAGCGATTGGGAGAAGATCAAGCGAATCCTCTTCTACCCTCCTGTGATGCAGGGCTTTGTGGCGAGGCGCTTGGACAGGGTAATCACCGACTCCAAGAGCTCGGCGCGTGAGGTGAACAGGACCTTCAAGGTGCCAGAGAGCAAGATGAGGATAGTTTATCCGGGTGTGGATACCAGTGTCTTCAAGAGATTGGATGGGTATAAGAAGGAGTCCGGTCACCTGATCATGGTGGGCAGGACCGATGATCGAAAGAAGGGCATCCTCTACCTGCTTCAGGCTTTGCTGCTACTCAAGAAGGATGACATTAATATAAAACTGACCATCGTCGACAGGGTGAACCCCAAAAAAAGTTTCGCTCTCGATTTGATTAGGGATTATAAGCTTGACGGCATGGTCACCTTCACCGGGAGGGTGACAACAGAGGAGCTGGTGAGAGAGTATTCAGCAGCCCAGATCGCCATCACCCCCTCTCTTTATGAGGGCTTTGGTCTTCCCGCTGCTGAAGCCATGGCCTGTGAGGCTCCTGTGATTGCCACTAAGGGAGGAGCGCTCCCAGAGGTGGTGAAGGAGGGGGAAACGGGCATTTTAGTGCCCCCACAGGATCCCTCTGCCCTGGCCAGGGCGATCAAACGGCTACTTGAGGATGAACCTTTGCGCCGCAGGATGGGGGGCGAAGGGAGGAGGAGAGTGGAGAAGTGCTTCACATGGGAGCAAACAGCAAAACAAATCATCGATGTCTATGAGGAGGTTCTACACTTGTCATTGCGACCCCGATTTATCGGGGGAAGCAATCTAACTGGGAGGGAATGAGATTGCTTCGCGGAGTTTACCCTGAGCCGTATGTTGAGATTCTTCGCTTCGCTCAGAACGACAGAAGGCGAAGGGCTCGCAATGACAGGGATAATTACGAGGAGGTGCGATCAGACGTTAATCATTCCTCGGAGTGAGCTTGATAATGATCACATCGCTCAGGGAGGGAAATCTGCGAGCAATCCGATCAAGAAGAGCTAGGACAACTGCCGCAACCTGTCGGGGCAGTATTGAGAGAAGCTTTCCCCAATAAGGGGCGGTCCAGAGGAGGGAGACCCCTATAGTTTTTTCTACCTTAAATTGCTGCTCCACCAGCCCTCTCAGCAGCGGGTAATCGAACCTGTAGGTGTGGTCGGGGGGAGGCTCCCAGGGAGGTCTTTCATCCTTTTCCCTGTTAAACCTCCCGGTTATCGGATACAAAGCTCTCCCCACCCGACAACTCAGGCTCTCGAAGTTAGCGATGGCGATTATCGCCGCCCCTTCTGGCTTAAGAACCTGAGACATCTCCTCCGTCATCCTTTGAGGATCGGCGAAGTGATCCAGAGCGCCTTTGCACATAATCTTATCCAAGGAGTGCCTTTTAAAGGGGAGCGCCTCACCGATGCCGCGCACTAATTCAACCTCGCCATCGCCGATGTAGCTTTTGGCCTCCGCGATCATCCTGCCCGATGGGTCAAGCCCTATAGCTTTTCCGCCCCTTTTAGCGAGCTCCAGAGCGTCCACCGCTCGGCCGCAGCCGATGTCCAGAACCCACTCTCCCTCGCTTGGGGCTACCATCCCGCAGGTTACCTCACCCATCCTGGTAAAGATAAATTGAGTATCGGGGTAGATCTTCTCCGGGACTACCCCCTCATCGCCCCACTCCAGGTCAACCTTTATGTCCATCCCCTTAAGCAACCGCAGTCGCTACTATGATGATGATAATGATTAGCGTAGGGTGCCCACATAGTGAGCGGTAAGCTGACGCTTTCTCACCTCAGGATCGGTGTAATCGGGGAGAAGCATAGGCGACACTCTATCGGTTACTATCCCGGCCTCCTCCAACTCTTTGTGATAGGCCCTGACATGCTCCAGGGTAAACCTCCCCTCCATAGCCTTCTCCCTAGCATAGGTGGCAGCATTTTTGCCTGCGATCCTACCGAAGACCAGGATGTCTAACAGGGAGTTGCCCATGAGACGATTCTCCCCATGAACTCCTCCACCCACCTCACCAGCGATGAAAAGGCCGGGAACCGAGGTTTCACAATCGGAGTTGTATTCCAGACCCCCATTTTGGTAATGGAGGGTGGGATAGACCAGCATCGGCTCTTTTGAGATATCGATTCCATATCTCTTAAACTGATTAACTTTCCCTGGAAACTGCCGCTCCACCATTCCCTCGCCAAGAAGTATATTGAGCATAGGGGAATCGAGCCAGACTCCGAGCCTACCTGTGGGAGTGGGGGCCCCCTTGCCCCTTACCAGGCATTCCCTGATATAAGCTGCTGACTCTACATCACGAGGCTCCCGCTCATAAACAAATTGCTCCCCATCAATATTCACCACATTAGCTCCCGACGCTCTAAACTTCTCGGTAATTAAGGAGCCTTCTAACTGCTCAGGGAAAACAATGCCCGTAGGGTGATATTGAACCGTATGGAGGAAGCGAAGCTTTATCCCCACCCGATAGCCTAAGATTATGCCATCGGCAGTGGCACCATAGTGGTTGGTGGTCATGAACCCCTGAATATGGAGCCTGCCACACCCTCCAGTAGCTAGAACCACCGCCTTAGCCTTTACAATAAAATATTCCTCGGTCTCCATGTTATAAAGCAGGGCGCCGGCACAATGACCATGCTCGTTGAGGATTAATTCCACTGCCGACGAAAACTCGAGCACTGTAATATCATTGGAGCGATTTCTCGCCTCATCGCGGATGGTTCGCATAATCTCACTGCCTGTTATATCACCGCAGAAGTGTAATCTTGTTCGGCAAAATCCAGCAGCGGGGAGGGTCTCCAATCTTCCTTCGGGGAACTTGTAAAACATAACCCCAAGGCTCTCCAGCCACAGGAGAACATCAGGGGCTTCGGTAACCAAGGTATACACTAGCCCGGGGTCGTTCTTGAAATGTCCTCCTCCCATTGTATCTAAGTAGTGATAAGCAGGGGAATCCTTCTCTAGTTTGCTCGCTGCTTGAATCCCTCCCTCGGCCATTATGGTATTGGAATCACCATGGCGAAGCTTATTGGCTATGATGACCTTTGCCCCCTGCTCTTGAGCAATAAGGGCAGCAGCAGTCCCAGCTCCCCCACCTCCAATTATCAGCACATCGGTCTCATAATCAACCTGGGAAAGGTCAACAATGTCAGGATCGACCCTGCTTCTAGCCTCTAGGAGATCCACCATCTCATTTGGTATAGCATAA
>JACUUT010000040.1 GCA_014859165.1 Dehalococcoidia bacterium | reverse complement strand
GCTTAGTTCATCCAGTCTTTGGATATTTACAATAACGCTCCGGGGCATGAAGAAGTAGGGGTCAGACTCAGGAACTTTCAGTTGCTTGGAGTACTCTAATGTCACTTTCTACCTCCAGTTTAGGTTTATACCAGCATTGCGGATCCGGTGCCATAATATCCCCGGTCACACTATAAGCCATTCTTCTACATCCTCCACAGACAAACCTTAACTCGCATCTACCGCACTTACCCTTCAATTTGTCCCTATCCCTTAAGAGGTTAGCCAGCTCAGAATTGTGCCATATCTCGCTCAGCCTTTGCTTTCTTAAATCCCCTATCTCATGCTCGGGTGTATTTATGTCCCCCACCACCACCTTACCCGAGGCGTTTATGATATATTGCCAAATGCCACTAATGCACCCGCAGGGAGTATCCATAAAATCACCTATCCTACAGGGATTCCCAGCCACTCTCAGAGCACATTCATCTTCGCAGATTTGGTAGCGGTCTTCAAATTGTATCCTCTCCCATCCATAAATCTTTGCTTGTTCAACAAGATACCTTTGCCAATCTCTGGTTTGCTCCCTGGTTAACATCAAGTCCCTTCTCCCTTTCCACCTCCCGCCGCAGAAAAGTTGCACCATGCAGATAGCTACGCCTAAATCCATAGCTCGTTTTATCATCTGGGGAATCTCTTCATAATTTAATTGAGAAATAGTGGCGATCCATATCACGCTTTCAATACCGGCATCCACACAGTTCTTCAGCGCCTGGATACACTTTTCAAAGGTCCCTTCTCCCCTGTTCCAATCATGGCTCTCTTTCAACCCATCGACGCTGACCTTTACTTGAGAAATCCCCGCGTCCACCAATCCCCTCACATAGTTACTGTCAAGCCATTGCCCATGCGTATTTAGAGCAACAAACATATTCTTGTATCTGGCTGCATAGTGCATTACCTCCAGCAGATCTTCTCTTAGTGTTGGCTCTCCGCCGCCGAACACTATAGCCTGTGTGCCAGCTTCAGCAATGTTATCCAGGAGATGATAAACCTCCCGAGTAGTCAATTCATCTTCCAGGGGCTTGCCGGAGTCAGCAAAACAGAATTTACAGCGCAGGTCGCACTCCTCAGTAATGCTATACCAACACATGAGGGGTTTGGCTTCTTTGACCATTTTTCTAAATTTTTCCCTGGTGATATTCAGGAAATCTTGCGGTGAAAGATCTTGGTTCATCCCCATCTCCCGCTTCAATATCAGAAGCCAAGAATCCTTGTAAAATTATTTATCAAATCTCCCTTCATCTGGAGGTTATAATAATATGAGAATACTGAAAAAGTCAAGCTCTCGCAATGACACTAAAGCATGGGACGAGAGCACGGGCTATATTTTTATAAACAGAAGGATTATACTAGTTTCTACATAACTCCCAAGTGATTTACCTCTTTGCCTTGACGAAAACTGAGCATGGTAGTTTCATAGAGGGAGGGGGTCGCCAAACCGGAAATATTAAGAAAGGGGTGCAAAATGACACTACTAGTAGCATTGCAAGCAATCGATGCCATCGTGCTCGCTGGTGATAACAGGGGAACCTTCGGTGACCCTCGTGGGTTCATGGCTATCAGCGATGTGCGAAAGAAGGTATTTAAGATTAGCCATTATTGCGGTCTGGGGATTGCAGGCCCCCCTGACATTGCCTCTAACCTCCTTAAGAACCTAGAGCAGCAATTGGACTCTCAGAACATCGTCTTCGCCGATGATGTCACCCTTTTTCTACGGGACCGCTTTCGGACTCAGTATAATGACTGGTTTCAGCAATTTCCGATGGAGAGGCGACCGCTCATGGGAGTTATTATAGCCGGCTATGAGAAGGGATTTACTAACGGGGAAATGGTGCCCCGGATCTACACCATTAGCAGCGAATTCGACTACGCTCCTATGTTGTGTGACCAAGGCTTCTGCCTCCTCGGACTTCCACTATTTCCTACCTACCTGGTGAATCGGTTATATGACCTCAGCGCACCGAAAGAAAGCGTAGCTGCGCTCGCTGAGTACATAATATCTGAAACTGCAACCCAAGACCCCAAGGTTGGTGGTCCCGTAACTATCGCAGTGATTTCACCGGATCACGGCTATAGAGAGTTAGAGACAGGTGAGATAGCTAACATTCATCTAAGGAATAAGGAGCAAATGCGTAAACTCAAGGAATACTTCTCTGGGATTGGATAGTATTAAGGAAGAAGGAAATGTCTCTGATTATCTCGGCGGGGACCCTAGGGGAACTTGCCCGGCCTGATTTCTGCCCGCGATGTTTCTGGATAAGACTTAAATGTGAGAAGCTGCCTTTCCAGATAGCTATGCCTGGTATATTTAGTTCCATTGATTCTTACGTCAAAAAGGTGGTGCACAGGTATTACGAAAAAGAGGGAAAGCTACCGGAGTGGTTTCCCTACGTCGGTGAGGTGGTCAAGCTAGAAAAGACGCCTTCGTACCACCAATTCATGATTACTGACCCCCAGACTGGTGTTACCCTTCGCGGCACACCCGATGACTTGTTTCAGTTACAAGATTCTAGCTACCACATCGTGGATTATAAAACTGCCAGATTGACCACCAAACAAGACGAACTTTTCCCCGGTTACGAAGTTCAGCTAAATGCCTATGCCTACATCGGAAATCGAACTTGCTTTTCACCAGTATCCGCTTTGACCCTGGTGTATTTGGACCCAGATACAGATTTCAACTCAAGCCCAGATTTATTGAGCCGCTCAGAGGACCAATTGATGCTAGGTTTCACCCCAAAAACAAAGAGCGTCGAGGTCAAGCCTCAAAGCTTCATCGAAGAGCTTCTCAATAGAGCTAGTGAGATAAACGAACTGGAGGTCCCGCCCCCTCACATATCTGGATGCGAAGATTGCCAGCTACTTGAAAACCTAATTCGGATAGCCCCGATATATCGGGGTTAAGCCTACTATGATTCCCCTTCACTGCCATAAGGTCAACGAAGACACGAGCAGCACCACCGAATAATGTGCCTTTATTCTATCACGATCAAGCCGTGGCTCCTAGCTTGACCTGCGGTGCAATGCCCATTAAAATAGCGATGCCTGAGGTGGCCTATGTTTGAGATCTTATCGGAAAAGTTTGGGAGTGTTTTCAAAAGGCTTGGGGGTAAGGGAAGTCTCACTGAAAAGGATATCGAGGAAGCGCTCAGGGAGGTGCGGCTGGCGCTTTTGGAGGCCGATGTCCACTTCAAGGTGGTAAAGGATTTTATCGCCAAGGTTCGGGAGCGCGTCCTAAATACCCAGGTGCTGGAAAGCCTGACCCCGGCGCAGCAGGTGATCAAGATTGTTAATGAGGAGCTTATCGCTACTTTGGGGGGCGGTCCCAGCCACCTGGTTCCAGCCAGCCACCCCCCTACAATAGCGATGCTTGTTGGGCTCCAGGGGTCAGGGAAAACAACCACCGCTGCAAAGCTAGCATTGCATCTGAAAAGCTCGGGACAGCGTCCTCTACTTGTAGCTGCCGATCATCGCCGACCCGCTGCCATCGAGCAGCTCGTCATCCTGGGGAGGCAGCTCGATATCCCCGTCTATAGGGAGGACCCCTCATCAAAGCCTGCCTCTGTCTGTGCCCACGCCCTGAAGCGCGCCAAGGAACTGGCCACTAGCTGGGTCATCGCAGACACTGGGGGGCGCCTCCACATCGATGAGGCCATGATGAAGGAGGCGGCGGAGATTAAAAGGGAGCTCAAGCCCTCTGAGGTGTTACTGGTGGTGGATGCGATGACGGGACAGGATGCGGTGCGCACCGCTGAGGAGTTCCACGCCAAATTGGGGCTCACCGGGCTGATCCTTACCAAGATGGATGGCGATGCCCGTGGTGGTGCCGCTCTCTCCATCAAATCGGTTGCCGGGATTCCTATCAAGTTTATCGGAACCGGCGAGAAGACGGATGCCCTTGAAACCTTCTACCCCGACCGCTTGGCATCTCGCATCCTGGGAATGGGAGATATGCTTACCCTGATCGAGAGGGCAGAGAAAGCCATCGACGAGGAGCAGGCAAGGAAACTGGAGAGGAAAGTGCGCCATGGCACGCTCGATCTTGAGGATTTTCTGGAGCAGCTTGAGCAGATGCAGAAAATGGGGCCTTTGAGTCAATTGGTGGAGATGATCCCCGGGCTTTCCGCCATCGCCCGCCGCGCCCCTGCCCAAGTGGATGAAAATCGATTGAAAAAGGTCAAGGCGATTATCCTCTCCATGACCCCCCAGGAGCGGCGCAATCCGAATACTATCGATGGGAGCTGCCGGCGTCGCATCGCCCGAGGCAGTGGAACAACACCCCACGATGTCAATCAACTCTTGAACCAGTTTCGCCAAACACAAAAGCTAATGAAGCAGATGGCGCGGGGGAAACTTCGCTGAAGGCTACTTTTTTACCAAGGTGATAGTTATCTCCCCGTTCCCAATAGCGATGTCCTGTAACTCCACAGGGAGAGCCTCCAATCGCTCCTCCATCCTTTTCATAAGCGCACGCATCACATTTTCGATCAATGTCCTGGGGATACCAAGCCGGCCAAAGTGGAGGCTCTCGATTGTTATGTCAGGCTTTCCATCTTCAACCCCTATTTTAGCTTGAATGGCCACCCACACATCGATAAGAAGGTCAACCCGGGCACAACCGTAAATGCTGCCGTCAACGAAGTGGATCTGAATGTGTTTCATCTCCAGGGGGAGTTCACCCGCTTTAGCGAGCTGGTCGGCCTTGGAGGTGGCCTCCTCTTGGGTGATCACCAGGGTCACTTCCTCCCCCGCGGAGGCTTGTGCTATCTGCTGCTCCAGCTCCGCTATCTTATCGTCCAAGCTCGCTGCTGCCTCATCGCTCAGCTCCACCTTTGCCCCGGCATAAGTTGGTACTGGACCAGTGATGAGATAGCCAGCGACGCCAGCAATAATGAGCAGAAGGGCAAATATGGCACCCAAAGCAAGGAAAATGGTTCTTATTATGTTTGTGTTCAAATCTTGCTTATTCCAGGTAATCCTTGAGCCTCCTGGAGCGGCTGGGGTGACGCAGCTTCCTCAGCGCTTTAGCCTCGATCTGACGGATGCGCTCTCTAGTGACCCCAAACTCCTTTCCTACCTCCTCCAGGGTGCGGCTGCGACCATCCTCAAGTCCGAATCTCAGTTGAAGCACCCGCCGCTCCCTGGGATTGAGGGTGGAAAGCACCTCGTCGAACTGCTCCTTAAGAAGCTGGTGAGAGGCCACCTCGGGCGGTGCTAAGGCGCTATGATCCTCGATGAAGTCGCCAAGATGGCTATCCTCCTCCTCACCTATGGGGGTCTCCAGTGATACTGGCTCCTGAGACACCTTGGTGATCTCCCTCACCTTCTCCGGGGAGACCTCCATCCCTTTACCGATCTCCTCGCTGGTGGGCTCGCGTCCATACTCCTGAACCAACCGTCGGCTGATTCGAAGCAGCTTGTTGATGGACTCCACCATGTGAACCGGAATGCGAATGGTGCGCGCCTGGTCGGCGATGGCCCTGGTAATCGCCTGCCTGATCCACCAGGTTGCATAGGTGCTAAATTTAAAACCCTTTCGATACTCGAACTTCTCCACCGCCCTGATCAGCCCGATATTGCCCTCCTGAATGAGGTCGAGTAATGACATCCCCCGGCCGATGTACTTCTTGGCGACACTGACCACAAGGCGGAGGTTAGCCTCGGTAAGGTGCTTTTCCGCCTTCGCCGCCTCCACCTCGATCTCACCGAGGTATACCTCGAATCCCTTTTCTCGGGCCCGGAGGGAGGCAAGGAAGCCGGGATCTTGTAATAGGGCGCTTACCTCGGTGATGGATTTGCCATCGATAGCCTTCAGAATCCCCGGTGGCAGGAGGCAGCTATCCAGCGAGAGATTCACTAATGCGTGCTCCACCTCAAATAAAGAGCCCCCGGTTTTCTCGGCGATGGCTTCTACCAATCGCTGGTCAATCACACCATTGATGGCGGCACGAAACCTTGGATCGGTGATCATCGCCACGAGACTCGCTGATGGAGGCAGGTCAAGCTCCTCCCCCAGTAGGGCGATAAGGGCGGAGGAGTGGCATAGCTGTTCCAACAAGGCGATCATGACCTCAGCCGCTGATGGGGGGGTGCCAAATCTGGCTGACCAATCACCCTCGATCCTCTTGATATGCCTGTTCTTCTCCATCATGCTTGACAGGAGCTTCTCATCATTAGCGCTCAGCAGGGATACCCTGCCGATCTCGCGGAGGTACATGCGCACCGGGTCGTCGATGACCTCCTGCTCCTCCGGCTCCAGCACTTTTTCCACCTCTATCTTGGGTTCAATCAGAGGCAGGGGCTCCTCTTCCCACTCCTCAAGTTCGGCAGCCTCTTGCTCCGACAACATACGGGTTGGTCCCTTCACCTCCTCAATAACTATATCGCCACTAGAGAGGGCGGTATAGATATCATCCAGAGGCCCTAGAGCGTGCTCCGGCTCGAGGCCAGAGGTGGCTTCTGAATCTTCAGAGCCTCTCTTGCGTCGAAAAAGCTCATCTAGCCCTTCGTTCTCTTCCAAGGTCATCGCAGTGCCCCTTTTCGCTCTCTCTTTCCTTTTTCGAAAAGCTCTTTTAGCTGGCTACTTGGTTCTAATGCCTTTTGAAGAAGCGTTTCCACCTGCTCTTTTATTAGGTTTTTATCGCCTTCGGACTCCGCCTCAGAGATCAGCATCTCCTCCAGAGCCTTCAACCTTCTCAGTCTTTGCTCCCCCAGGCGGCGAGTGCAATCGGCGAGGGCGGTCTCCAGTTCCCTTTCGCTTGCCGGAGGTAGAGCCCTGGCCACCAAAGAGTCGAGATGCTCATAGAGACTGACATCAAGCCTCTGGCGAAGAATTTCCACATCAGGGGAATCCAGCCAGGCGAGGAAGAGCTCGCGGTTTTCCGTGCCCTCAAAATATTCGGGCGAAAGCTCGCCGCTCTTATCCCTAAGCTCCGCTGGATGCTGAAGCAAGAGCGAGAGGCAGTATTCCTCCAAGGGGTTGCCTAAGGCTTGAACTGGAGAAAGTGATACCACCCTTTTGGTCCTTTCCCTCTGGGTGGGTCTGAGCCTGGCTGCCTTACCCGCCAGCGTTCGTTCCTCTACTCCCACCAGGCGAGCGAGCCTTTTCAAGTAGAGCTCTTGCTCCACCTCATCCTCTATCTCCGAAATATAGGGCAGAAGTTGCTCCGCAGCTGCCAATTTTTCGCTCTCTTTGCTGAGGTCAAGTTTCGATGTGACTGCCTCGAAGAAGTAGTCCATTAGTGATAAGGACTCTTCAATTAGCCTTCGCCAATTCTCTGGGCTCTCCCTGATCACCTCATCGGGGTCCTTTCCCCTGGGAAGGAGAATAACCCTTAAGTTTCCGTGAAGCTTAGATGTCCCCCCAAGCCAGGTGGGCATTGCCCCGACTTGTCTGGGCTCGCTGAAGGCCTGCCTAGCCACCTCCAAGCCACGAAGTGTCGCCTCATCGCCGGCGGCATCGGCATCGAGAGCCAGGGCGAGGTTTTTGGTCAGCCTCTTGATGATGGCTACCTGTTTCTGAGTGAGGGAGGTTCCCATGGAGGCAACGACATTGGCCATACCGTATTGATGGGCAGCGAGAACATCCATATAGCCCTCCACAATGATGGCCAGGCCCTGCTCCCTGATCGCCCCCTTCGCACGGTCGATCCCGTAAAGGATGCCGCTTTTGTCGAAGACCGCCGTCTGGGGGGAGTTAAGATATTTGGGGGTGGCGTCATCGAGGGCACGGGCGCCAAAGCCAGCGACCCTCCCCTGCTCATTCCTTATCGGAATCATCAGGCGATTTCGAAACAGGTCACGGACTCCTCCACCCTCCTTTTCGATGACCAAGCCTGCCACCACCAGCTCGTCCTCCTTATAGCCTCGGCTCAACAGGTGCTGGCGCAAGGCATCCCAACTATCGGGACTGAAGCCAAGCTGAAAGCTTTCTATAACCTGCTCAGAGATGCCTCGCCTCCTTAGGTGGTTTCGCGCCACTTCAGCAGCCCTGGCATCAAGAAGAAGGTGATGGTAATACTGGGCGGCTGCCTCGTTTACCTGGTAGAGCCTTTCCGCCTCTTTGTCCTCGACCCTCTCCTTTTGCTTTGAAACCAGGGTTACCCCGGCCCTCTCCGCCAGAAGTCTCAGCGTCTCACTGAAGTCGATGCCCTCCTTCTTCATCACAAAGGAAAACACATCCCCGCCCATTCCGCAGCTTCCAAAGCAGTGCCAGCTCTGGCGCTCCGGGAAGACGAAGAACGAGGGGGTCTTCTCGGTGTGAAAAGGGCAAAGCGCCTTAAAGTTACGCCCCGACTTCTGGAGGGTAACATAATCCGAGACGACATCCACGATGTCCAATCTCTGTTTTATCTCATCGATAGCGCTCATGACTCACCCAACACTCGGTTACGGTGTTAACCGATCCGGTCTTCTCCATCTGCTTTGTTTACGGAGTGTCCACCATATAGCCCCCGCACTAGCTGCGCCTACTAAAAGGATACCGGGAAGCAGCCCTTGGTCAAGTGTTCCCCCAAAACCTCCTCCGCCATCCTTAGGGCGTAGTTATCGGTCATCCCGGCGATATAATCGACAACCCTGCGCTCCACGCTATCATCGCGAAGGTTGTATTCTTTGGGTAACACTTCATCGTGCTCGATGAAGTGCCGATAAAGGAGGCGAACCACCTCCCGGGCGCGCTCCGCCTCATCCCTAGCTACATTATATACCCTTTCAAAAAGGAACTGGCGAAGGATACTTGTCGCCTCCAGCACCCGGGGGCTCATCCCGATGACCGGCCACTGCCCGCTAGCTGCCCCGGTAGCAGCCCAGGAGAAGTCAATGACATCCGATACCAGGGTATTAATCCTTTCAGAATGGGAGCGACCCAAAATGCCCACCGCCTCAGGGGGGAGATCCTCATCCGAGATGATGCCCGCCCTCACTGCATCGCCGATGTCATGATTGATATAGGCGATGATGTCTGCGATCTTACACACCTGACCCTCCAAGGTTTCCACCTCCCCCCAATTTTCTCCCAGAATGTCAACCCCTGTCTTAGCGTGTTTGAGAATTCCATCCCTCACTTCCCAGGTGAGGTTGAGCCCCTGCCCATCCTTCTCCAGGAGGTCAACCACCCTGAGGCTTTGCTCGTTATGTCTGAACCCTTCAGGGTAGAGATTATTCAGCACCTCCTCGCCCACATGCCCAAAAGGGGTATGGCCCAGGTCATGACCAAGGGAGATAGCCTCTACGAGGTCCTCGTTCAGGTTTAAGGCACGCACAATAGAGCGGGCGATCTGAGAAACCTCCAGGGTATGGGTGAGGCGGGTCACATAGTGATCGCCCAAAGGTGCGATGAAAACCTGGGTCTTATGCTTTAGTCGGCGAAATCCCTTACAGTGGATGATGCGGTCACGGTCTCTCTGGAAAACGGTGCGCATCGGGCAGGGCTCCTCAGGCCTCGATCTCCCTCGCGAGAGCCTGCTTTTTGCAGCATAGTGGGATAGGCTCTCCTCCCTTTCCTCAAGCCGCTGGCGT
>JACUUT010000039.1 GCA_014859165.1 Dehalococcoidia bacterium | reverse complement strand
CCCTCCTTGCCAGGGAGGATCTCGACAAAGGCACCGAAGTTAGTGACCCGAGTCACCCTACCGGTATAGATGGCGCCAACCTCAACCTCTCTGGTTAGGCTCTCGATGATCTTGATCGCCTTCTGTGCCCCCTCCTCGCTAACGGAGCCAATAAGGACAGTGCCATCGTTTTCGATGTCTATGGTCGCCTTGGTGTCCTTAATGATCGACCTGATCATCCTGCCCCCTGGTCCGATGACGGTGCCGATGCGGTCTGGGGCGATGGCTATCTTATACACCCGCGGGGCGTATCTACTGAGATCCGGGCGACTCGAGTTCAGGGTCTGGTTCATTTTATCCAAGATGAAGAGGCGGGCATCATGCGCCTGCTCTAGCGCCCTCTCGATAACCTCGTAGGAGACCCCTTTGAGCTTGATGTCCATTTGAAGGGCGGTGAGCCCTTGAGATGTCCCCGCCACCTTGAAATCCATATCGCCATAGGCGTCCTCTAGCCCCTCGATATCGGTAAGCAGGACATACTTATCATCCTCGCTGACCAGCCCCATAGCCACACCTGCAACAGAGGACTTGATGGGGACACCAGCATCCATCAGGGCCAAACTGCTTGAGCAAACGCTTGCCATGGAGGTTGAGCCGTTGGAACTCAAGACCTCTGAGACCAGGCGAATAGTGTAGAGGAAATCATTATTATCGGGGAGAACCGGGGTGAGAGCGCGCTCCGCCAGGGCACCGTGTCCGATCTCGCGCCGCCCCGGTGCCCCAGTACGCCTCACCTCACCCACGGAGTAAGGAGGGAAATTGTAGTGATGTATGAAGCGCTTGGTTTCCTCCTGACTGATGGTATCGATGAGCTGCTCATCCCCCACGGAGCCCAGGGTGGTGGTAGTCAGCACTTGGGTCCCGCCACGGGTGAAAAGCCCCGAGCCGTGGGTGCGCGGGAGAAAGCCCACCTCACAGGTGATGGGGCGAACCTCGGTCATCTGGCGACCGCTAGTCCGAACCCCCCGCTCCAGGATTTGCGACCTCACTTTCCTCTTTAACTGGGATTCAAGAGCGGAGAGGATATCCTGCTGGGGAAAGCTCTCCCCTAGCTTTTGCACCAGCTCCTCTTTAATAGAGATGAGGATATCCTCGCGCTCTGCCTTTGGCTTATAGATTACCTCATCGAGCCTGCCCTGAAGGATGGAGGAGACCGCCTCCACCACCTCCTGGCCGATCTCGTGGCTCTCAAAATCCATCTTGGGCTTGCCACAGGCCTCCCGAAGTTGCTGCTGTAACCTGATGATCTCCTGGTTCGCCTCCTGCCCAAATTTGATGGCATCGAGGATGAGGCTCTCCGAGACCTCCCTAGCCCCAGCCTCCACCATGATCACAGCATCACTTGTGCCAGCGATGACAATATCCAGCGTGCTATCGTTCAGTTGGGCGAAGGTTGGGTTCAAGACAAGCTCCCCATTGATAAAGCCAATGCGAACAGCGCCCAAAGGCCCCTCAAAGGGGATACTGGAGAGCGATAGCGCTGCCGAGGCGCCAATTATGGCCAGAATGTCAGGGTTACTCTCCTGATCCGCAGAGAGAACGGTGATCACAACCTGAGTCTCGTTGCGGAAGCCTTTGGGGAAAAGGGGACGGAGTGAGCGGTCGGTGAGCCGATCGGCAAGGATTGCATCCTGGCTGGGGCGAGCCTCCCTTCTGATATAGCTCCCCGGGATCTTGCCTGCAGCGTAGTGCTTCTCTTCATAGTCCACGGTCAGAGGGAGGAAGTCTACCCCCTCCCGCGGCTTACTTGAGGTGCAGGCGGTAACCAATACTAAAGTATCGCCATAGCGCACCGTGACCGCGCCATCTGCCTGGCAGGCAAGCCTACCGGTCTCAATAACGAGGGCTCGGTTGCCCACCATACACTCAAAAACTTGCGGCATTAAAGATTAACCTCCATAGCCTTTTAAAGGCTTATTTTCGTAGACCAAGCCTTGTTATCAGCGTGCGGTAACGCTCTTGATCAACCCTCGCAAGATATGCTAATTGCCGCTGTCGCTGCCCCACCAGCTTGAGAAGTCCATGTCGGGAGTGATTATCGTGGCGATGAACACTTAGGTGCTCTGTGAGGTGATTTATCCTCTCTGTAAGCAGGGCAACTTGAACCTCAGGGGAACCGGTGTCCTCCTCATGAGATCGAAAATCCTCTATAATGGACTGCTTCTTATCTTTCTCCATTCTAAGGTGAGCATTATAACATAACTGGGGCACAGTGTAAATCCCTTGTACTCGTCCAGTCCTTCCATGGAAGGATTAGTGACACATAACTTCCTTGTCATTGCGAGGCACAAAGTGCCGAAGCAATCTCCTATTTGGGTTTCCTTTCCCTGTGGGATTGCTTCGCGGAGTTTATCCTGAGCCGTATGTTGAGATTCTTCGCTGCGCTCAGAATGACAAAAGGCGAAGGGCTCGCAATGACATAAAGAATTGCCAGGGCATGTCTCAAACCTAAAGAGCGTAAGATAACCCCCTAAGAAGAGAAGGGGTTGCATCATCGCCCTTGTTATGCTATACTAAAACAAATAAGGCGAAGCGAGAATTAAGTGGGTGTTTTTCCCACTTTTTTATTGCATTAGAGGTAGGAGGAAAGCGTGGGCAAGATGAAGAGTGAATTTATGCTTGCGATCACCCAGCTTGCTGCCGAGAAGAACTTGCCTCAGGAGGTGGTCCTTGATGCAGTGGAGGCTGCTCTTGTCTCCGCCTTTAGGAAAAACAACTTCGCAGCAAATCAGAATATCTCCGTGAATGTTAATCCTAACACAGGCAAGATAACCGTTTTTGCCCAGAAGATGGTGGTGGAGAGGGTAGCCGACCCACGCCACGAGCTATCGCTAGATGAAGCCCGAGAGATAAAAAGGGATGCTCAGCTTAATGAGCTCATCGAGGTCGAGGCCACCCCTAAGAATGCGGGGCGGATTGCCGCTCAGACAGCAAAGCAAGTGGTGCTCCAGCGCCTTCGCGAGGCGGAGCGGGAGCTGGTCTTCGTGGAGTTCTCCGATCGGGAGGGTGAGATCGTCACCGGGATTGTCCAGCGCATCGAGCCAAAGCAGATTATTCTCGACCTGGGAAGGACTGAGGGCATCCTCACTAACGCCGAGCAGGTGCGCACCGAGCATTATCGAGTGGGGCAAAGGCTCAAGGTATACCTTATTGAGGTGCACCGCACCAGCAAGGGGCCTCAGGTTATGGTATCGCGCACCCATCGAAACCTGCTGCGTCGCCTCCTCGAGCTAGAGGTCCCGGAGATCCACAGCGGCACTGTGGATCTCAAGTCCGTTGCCCGGGAAGCAGGTCTTCGGAGCAAGATCGCCGTAGCGACACGGCAACAGGGGGTTGATCCCGTCGGTTCCTGCGTCGGTCTGCGCGGCATCAGAATCCAAAACATCGTTAACGAACTAAATGGGGAGAAGATCGATATTGTGGAGTGGCATCCTGACCCAGCGGCCTTCGTCGCCTCTGCCTTGAGCCCGGCTCAGGTCGTGAGCGTGGAGGTTAATGAAGAGGGGAAGACAGCCACCGTGGTGGTGCCCGACCGCCAATTATCCCTGGCCATCGGCAAAGAGGGACAGAATGCCAGGCTCGCTGCCAGGCTCACTGGATGGCGAATCGACATCAAGAGCGCCTCCGCCGCTGAGGCAGAGAAGGCAGCGCTCGAGGAACAGGCACCACCTCCCCTAGAGAAAGCCCTAGTAGAGGAACCCGAAGAACCATTGTTAGTAGAGTCGGGTGAGCCTGTGAGCCAAGCTCCTGAGGAATTTATTGAATTGCTCGCCCCCGAGGGAGAAGAGGAGGCGCTTCCTCTCAAGGAAGTGGCGCCAGTCGAAGAAATATTGGTTGCAGAGCCAGCCCCGCAGCTTCGCTTTGCCGAGGACATCTTCCCCCATAGAACAGCTAAGATCGATAAAAAGGCCAAGGCAAAGGTGGTAGAGAAGGAAGAGGGGGTCAAGCCAAAGAAGGTCCGCCGCACTCCGCGGGTCTATACCGAGGAAGAGGAATTGGAGGAGCTGGTGAAATAGAAAGATGACCACCATATCTCAGAGAAAGAAGACCCTTCGACCGAAACAGGTGCCCGAGCGCACTTGTGTCGGTTGCCGTGAGACGAAGCTGAAACGGGAACTTATTCGAATTGTGCGCACCGAAAGCGGCGCTGTGGAGGTTGACCCCACGGGGAAGAAATCCGGCCGAGGGGCATATTTATGTAAAGCAAAAGGCTGCTGGGAGGTGGGGCTGAAAAAGGAGCGCCTCGATCGTGCCTTGAGGACAAAGATCGACGCAGAGAACCGAAAAGGGCTTGCCCAGTATGGAGATATGCTCCCTTAAGGGGGTTGTGGCTAAATGGGTGCAAAAAGGCAAAAAATCGATAAGATGCAACAGGCACCTGAGGGAATAATTGCCTCTGAGCCCCCATCCTTGAAATCGGATGGGGATCGCTGTGTTGAGATTCCCTCTACCCTCACCGTGAAGCAACTCGCTGACCTCATCAAGGTGAGCGCTGTGGAGGTGATCAAGCAACTGATGAGAAACGGCATCATGGCCAGCATTAACCAGGTTATCGACCACGATACGGCAGCGATTATAGCCTCGGATTTTGGCTATGAGGTGTTGGAAGGGAAACGACTTGAAACAACCTCCACCCAGAAACACAAAAGGTATCAAAGGTTTCAGGAGGACGATACCAGCGTCCAAAAGCCTCGCCCTCCGGTAGTCACCATCATGGGGCATGTGGACCATGGTAAAACCACCCTTCTTGATGCTATCCGCGAGACCAAGGTGACCGCCACTGAGGTGGGCGAGATCACCCAGCATATTGGCGCCTATCAAGTAGATATCCATGGTCAAAAGATCACCTTCCTTGACACCCCAGGGCATGAAGCCTTCACCGCAATGCGGGCTCGCGGGGCTCAGGTAACGGATATTGCCATACTTGTGGTCGCCGCCGATGATGGGGTGATGCCCCAAACCGTGGAGGCCATAGACCATGCTCGTGCTGCCGATGTGCCCATTGTGGTCGTCATCAACAAGATAGATAAGCTAGAGGCTAATCCACAACGGCTGAAGCAACAGCTTGCTGAGCTGGGGCTGCTTATCGAGGAGTGGGGTGGCGATGTGGTTTGCGTCTCGGTCTCAGCAAAAAAGAGGGATGGAATTCCCGAGCTCCTGGAGAACCTGCTCATCGTTGCCGAGCTAGAGGACCTCAAAGCAAACCCGGTGCGGCGAGCTATAGGAGTGGTCATTGAGGCAAAACTAGATAAGACCAAGGGCCCTCTAGCCACCGTGCTCGTCCAGACGGGCACCCTAAAGGTGGGCGATCCCTTCCTTGTGGGCGATACCTGGGGTAAGGTGAAAGCAATGTTCAATGACAAGGGGAAGCACCTCAGAAAGGCGGAGCCAGCGACACCCGTTGAGATCCTGGGACTTGAGAGCGTCCCCCAGGCTGGTGATACCCTCACCGTGACCGCTAATGAACGCGAGGCGCGTAGCTTGGCTCAAAAGCGCCAGGAGGGGAAAAGGCTTAGCGCCTTAAAACCGCCTAAACCCCTTAGCCTGAGCGATCTCTACTCCCAAATTCGTGACGGGCAGGTGAAGGAGTTCAATATCATACTAAAGACCGATGTCCAGGGGAGCATCGAACCAATAAAAACCTCGCTGGAGCACCTGAACATTGACAGGGTTAAGGTGAATATCCTCCACTCCGGCAGCGGAAGTATCACCGAAGGCGATGTGCTCCTTGCCCTCGCCTCTAAAGGGATCATCCTTGGGTTCAACACCCGTCCCGAGCCAGGTGCCAGGCAGCTTGCCGAAAGCGAGGGGGTAGACATCCACTGCTACGAGGTGATCTATAACCTGGTGGACGATGTGGAAAAGGCGATGAAGGGGATGCTTGAGCCTACCTATGTCGAAGTGGTGGAAGGACACGCTAAGGCGCGGGCCCTTTTCCCCATCCGAGGGCAGGGCAAGGTGGCTGGGAGCTATGTCACCGATGGCAAGCTAACCCGAGGGGCGCTGGCTAGGCTCATGCGCCACGGCGAAGCGATCTTCGAATCCAGCGTCTCTAGCTTGAGGCGGTTCAAGGACGACGTTAAGGAGGTCTCAGCAGGCTTTGAATGCGGCGTGGGCATCGAGGGATACAGCGACTTTGAGGTCGGCGATATCATCGAGTGCTATAGAAAGGAAAAGAGATGACCAGACGCACGGAGCGGCTTAACGAGCAAATCCGAGAGGAGATAAGCGAACTACTTCGCCGCCAGGTTAAAGACCCAAGGCTTGGCTGCTTCCTGAGCGTGACGCGAGTAGATACCTCCCCAGACCTGAGGTATGCCAAGGTTTTTATAAGCATCATGGGCAGCGAGGAGGAGAAAAAGGAGGCAATGGAGGGTTTAGCCTCCGCCTCTGCCTTCCTTTACAGAGGGCTGAGGGAACGCATCTCACTGCGCCGCATGCCCCAGCTAAGCTTTCATAGGGATGATTCCATCGAGCGGGGGGCTCATATCCTCCACCTAATAAAAGAGGTCACGAATAGCGCTGAAGAAGTTGAGCATTGACGGGATCCTCAACATCAATAAGCCCGCCGGGGAAACCTCCCTGGAGGTTGTCGATCTAGTGAGACGCCTCAGCGGGCAGAGGCACATCGGTCACGCCGGCACCCTGGACCCGGGGGCAACAGGGGTTTTGCCTATTTGCCTCGGGCAGGCAGCAAGGGTGGCTTCCTTTATTGTGGAGGCTCATAAAACCTATCAAGCCGAAATTGAGCTGGGCGTATCCACCGATACCTACGATGCGGAGGGGAAAGTGACCCAAAGGGTTGACCCCTCTTATATTACCTTGGAACGAGTGGAGAGGGTTCTCCCATCTCTCAGTGGCTCCATCCTTCAGAAGCCCCCGATGTATAGCGCCCTGAAGCACCAAGGGAAACGCCTTTATGAACTCGCTCGTGCCGGCATCGAGGTGGAAAGAGAGGAAAGACGGGTGGAGGTCTTTCGCCTGGAGATCGTAGATTGGCAACCTCCCATTTTCACTATCGATGTGGAGTGCGGCAAGGGCACCTACATTCGTTGCCTGGCTCACGATCTAGGCGAGTCCCTCGGCTGTGGCGCCCATCTCAGGAAATTGGTTCGTTTAAGGTGCGGATTCTTTGATATAAGCGACAGCCTCACCCTCCCTCAGCTTGAGGATTCCTTCCAGCATAACTACTGGCAGCATCTACTTTACCCTATGGATGTGGTGATTGAGCATTGGGTCGCTGCTATTGTGAGCAAAGAAAAGGAGCACGACATTAGAAACGGTCGCCCTTTGGCTCTAGGGGAGGGTGATGATAAAGCTCATTGTCGCGCCTACTCCCTTGACGGGCGCTTCCTCGCTGTGCTACGCTTCCTGCCGGAGAAGGGGCTGTGGCAGCCGGAAAAGGTCTTCTCTAGTGAGCAATGCTGCAACTTGGCTTCAAAAAGACTTGACAGTTAGCCAGATAGCGGTTATAGTTCAACAAGCTTGAAGGGAGGTGATATTGAATGACGCAGGCCTATTGCTTCAAATGCAGGGCGAAGAGGGAGATCAAGAATCCCGTACGGGTTGCCCTAAAGAACGGCAGGCCAGCAACCAGAGGGGTCTGCCCTACATGCGGCACAAAGGTGTACCGAATCGGCAAGGGCTAATCGAGCTTCGCTAGCCAGGGACGAGGGCGCCAGCCCCGATTTATCGGGGTTGCGGTAGGCGTTTCACTAAGGCGTGAGCGTTGTTTGTTAGAATTTCGTCGCTCTCTTCCTCATTTAGGCCAGCGCCTCGGGCAATTTGACGGGCTAAATGAGGGCAGAGGAGGTCTGTTTCATCATGGGCATCGGAGTTGAGGAGGAGCTTGGCTCCAGCAAGCCGCGCCAGGTGAGCGATGTGACCATTAGTCAGCGAGTGCCCCTTTCTAGCGGAGATTTCGAGGAATATGCCGTTTGCTGCGGCCAATTCAGCCTGCTCAGGGGTGATAAGTCCAGGATGTGCCAGAATATCAACATAGGGACACTGAAGCGCGGCAATATTGGTGCCCTTCTCTACTTCAGGCTCGATGATCGACTCGCCGTGAACGACAACCAGCCAGGCCCCAAGCTCTTTGGCACGCCTTGCGGCTTCGCCGATGGCCCGTGGAGGGATATGGGTAAGCTCTACGCCGGGGATAGCGAGAATGTCCCCGTGCGCTCTGGCCAGGGCGCAGTCTGCGGCGACTTCCCTGATTATTCTGTCGAGATAGCCAATGCCGACATGGTCAGTGAGGGCGATAGCCTTATAATCCCTTGCCTGCGCTCGCTGGATCAATTCCATTGGTGAGAGGGAGCCATCGCTGAGCGAAGTATGAGTGTGAAAATCATAGACCAAAATTCAACCCTCACTAAGGAGCTATTATAGGGGAAGAGGTAAATTTGGGCAAGATAAATGTGGCCATTATCGGTGTGGGAAATTGCGCCTCCTCGCTGGTGCAGGGCGTTTACTACTATCGCGAAGCAGCGGAAAATGAGTTTGTCCCCGGGCTGATGCATGTCAACCTGGGGGGCTATCATATCAGCGACATCAACTTCGTTGCCGCCTTCGATATCGACCGAAATAAAGTGGGCAAGGACCTTGCAGAGGCAATCGATACCCCCCCGAATAATACCTTCAAGTTCTGCCAGGTGCCCCAAATAGGGGTGAAAGTGGCACGGGGGATGACCCACGATGGGTTGGGCAAATACCTCTCTAAGGTAATCACCAAAGCCCCTGGCTCCACAGAAAACATCGTTAATATCCTTAAAGAAACAGAGACCGATGTGGTGGTCAACTACCTCCCTGTGGGTAGTGAAGAGGCCACGAAATGGTATATCGAGCAGGTGCTTACCGCGGGTTGTGGCTTTGTCAATTGCATCCCCGTTTTTATCGCTCGGGAGAAATACTGGCAAAACAGGTTTGCCGAGCGGGGATTGCCGATAATAGGTGACGATATAAAGAGCCAGGTTGGTGCAACCATCACCCACCGCGTGCTCACCAACCTCTTTCAAGACCGCGGTGTCAAATTGGAGCGAACCTATCAACTGAACTTCGGTGGCAACACCGATTTTCTTAATATGCTTGAGCGTGAGAGGCTGGAATCGAAGAAGATCTCCAAAACCGAGGCAATAACCTCGCAACTGAACTACAAAATCGAACCGGATAACATTCATGTTGGCCCCAGCGACTACGTTCCATGGCTTTGTGACCGAAAAATTTGCTACATCCGCATGGAGGGGCGCACCTTCGGCGATGTCCCCTTAAATATCGAGGTAAAGCTTGAGGTATGGGACAGCCCTAACTCAGCAGGGGTGGTGGTGGACGCCATCAGGTGCTGCAAGCTGGCTATGGACCGAGGCATCAGTGGGGCTCTCACTGGGCCATCGGCCTATTTTATGAAATCGCCCCCTGTTCAATATAAGGACGATGAAGCCAAAAGAATGGTTGAGGAATTCATCGCCGGGGGAGGACAGTGAGCCTCTACTTTGTGGCTAGGATTGCCAGCTTCATCTGGCAGAGGCTCCCACCGCGGGTGGGCTATGCAATTGCCCGTGTGCTGGCTGACATCGCATATCTTGCCTGGCCCCGAGGATGCACCTGCCTCAGAGACAATATGAGACATGTCCTTGGCGATGATGCCAGCAGGAAAGAGCTAGATAGGTTGGCAAGAGGGTCGCTGCGCAACTACTTTAAGTACTTGGTGGACTTCCTCAGATTGCCCGCTCTCGGGCAGGAGGGAATAGAGAGAAGGGTTGTCTCTCAGAATTGGGATAACCTCGACGGGGCGCTACGAGAGGGCAAGGGGGCGATCATCGTCACCTTGCACCAGGGAAATTGGGACCTGCTAGGTGCCGCAATCGCCCTGCGTAACTA
>JACUUT010000038.1 GCA_014859165.1 Dehalococcoidia bacterium | reverse complement strand
TGTTGCAATGAATGCCAGAATGTCTGTCCTGTGAATATCCCGCTCAGCCTGCTCAACCGCAAACTGGAGAAAGAGGTTTTGGAGCTTTTCAATTTCCAGGCAGGATTGAGCGCTGAGGAGGCACCACCTTTTGCCACCTTTAAGAAAGAGGAAAAACTGGGGGTTGGCCAATGACCTTTGTAATGTCGAAGGAGGATTTACGCTCCTGGCTTGGCCAGCTAATGGAGGAGCGCACCCTTATTGCGCCAACCAGCACCGATGGGCTGATCCTATTTCAACAGATTGCCCGGGTGGAGGAGGTCGTCCTCGACTTCGACAACACGGTGCTGCCCCCCAAGGGTTGTTTTTTCCCGGCTACGGAGACCTTGTTCACCGTGCAAAGGGAAGATGGACGAATTAACCTGATACCAAGCGTTGTGGCGCGGGAGACGGTGCTCTTCGGTCTGCGCCCCTGCGATGCCAATGGTATTGCTCTCCTGGATAAACCCTTCCTCGCAGAGCCATCCGATACCCTCTATCAGCAGCATCGCGACAAGACCATTCTCGTCGGCCTCTCCTGTAACAAGGTTAGTCCGGAGTGCTTTTGCACCAGTGTAGGCGGTGCTCCCAATGATTCATCTCACCTCGACATCCTGCTCACCAAGATAGAGGAGGGCTGTATTATTCAAGCCATCACTGAGAGAGGCAAGGCGCTACTACCTTTGAAACAGGCACCACAGACCGAAGCGCAGCCCCCATCTCCCCCCTGCCCTGAGGTCGTTCCCGTCGCAGGCGCCTTGGAGGTGATACGCCAGGTCTTCGGTGACACCTACTGGAGTCGCCTCGCCGATCGCTGCATCCACTGCAACCTGTGTGCCTATGTCTGTCCTACCTGCTATTGCTTCGATGTGCGGGACTATGAGGATGGGGGGAGGATAGAGAGGGTGCGCACCTGGGAGAGCTGTCAGTCTCCAGGGTTCACTCGCATCGCGGGAGGCTATGATCCCCGTTCCTCCGGAGGAGCTCGGCTACGGCAGCGTTTTTACCATAAGTTGCTTTACTTTGCGGAGCAGTTCGGCGCCATCTCCTGTGTGGGTTGTGGCCGCTGTGTGAAGTTCTGCCCGGTGAATATAGATATTCGAGAGGTTGTCAGAGATATTCAGAGCCTAGGAGTGAAAGGTGGAGCCTGAAAGTCCCTTCATCCCTTATTTAGCGAGGTTACAGAGCGTAACTGACCTCACCCCTGATACTAAGCTCTTCAACCTGGAACTGAATGACCCCGCGATGCGGGACAACTTCGATTACAGTCCGGGCCAGTTTGCTTTTCTCTCTGCCTTTGGGGTAGGCGAAGCGCCCTTTTGCCTGGCCTCGGTTTCGTATCGTAAGGCGGGGCTAGAATTTGCGGTGAGGCGTGTTGGCACTGTCACCAGTGCCCTGCACGAGCTTGAACCGGGGGCAACCGTCGGGGTTCGCGGCCCATTTGGCAACCACTTTCCCCTCGAGGACTATAAGGGGAGGAATATCATCATTATTGGCGGCGGTATCGGTATGGCGCCGCTGCGCCCGGTTATCAACACCATTATCGACCACCGCGACGATTATGGCGATCTGCTTATCATCAATGGGGCACGCACCCCTCAGGACTTGGTCTTCGCCCCTGAGTTTGATATTTGGGCAGCCTCACCACGCAGTCGCGTGGAGCTCACTGTTGACCGCGGCGATGAGGCCTGGACAGGCCGCGTGGCTTTGGTCCCCGATGTAGTTAAGGAGCTTAAGCCCTCGCCGGAAAATGCTATCACTATTACCTGTGGACCTCCCATCATGATCCACTTTGTCCTTGAAGCACTGAGGATGCTGGGCTTCTCCGACCACCAGATCGTTACCACCCTTGAAGGCAAGATGAAGTGTGGCCTGGGCAAGTGTGCCCGGTGCAACGTTGGCGAGTATTATATCTGCAAGGATGGCCCGGTCTTCACCTTCGAGCAGATATCGAGGTTCATCGAGCAATTCTAACCGCGGAGCCGCTTGTTTCTCTGCTTAAAAGGCACCCCTTCCGGGGGTTTGCTCCCAGATAATATAGAATGAGCTTTATAATAACCGACTGTTTGTAATAACCCTTCTTTAAGTGATACCTGAGGCTGCCATCCCAGCTCCCTTGAGGCCTTGGAGCTGTTAAGGCAGATCCTGTAAATCTCCCCTTTCCTTACCTGCCCACAATGGGGAGCACCCTGATAACCCAATATCTCAGCCAAAGTATCAAACATCTTCATATCTGAGGTCTCTACGCCGGTGCCGATATTATAAATGCCTTTCCCGTCTCTCTGCATGGCGAGAAGATTGGCCATGGCAACATCGGCCACGTAAGTGTAATCGCGGGTCTTATCCCCAGGCCCAAAAATAGTAGGGCTCTCCCCTCTTAGCATATGCCTAGCGAAAATAGCCACCACCCCAGCTTCCCCTTCTGGATTCTGCCTTGGGCCATATACATTGGAATATCTCAACACCACATAGTCCAGCCCATATTGAACACAATAGAGGTGAAGGTAATGCTCCACGGTGTGCTTGGAGACCCCGTACTGGGAGATTGGATTTACGGGGTGCCTTTCATCCACAGGGAGATATTCCGGCTCACCATAAACTGCGCCACCCGAGGAGGCATAGATTATCTTTTTCACCTCAAAACGGATGCAGTTTAGGATGAGGTTTAAGCTCCCTAAGATGTTTTGCTCTGCGTCAAAGATGGGATCCTCCACCGACCTCTGGATAACCATTTGAGCTGCCTGATGGTTGAGCACCTCTAGCTTTTCCTGCTCGAAGACCTCTGCCAGTTGGGGATTACAAATGCTCATCTCATAGAATCGAGCATGAGGATTAAGATTCTGGGCAAAGCCAGTGGATAGGTCGTCCACCACTACCACCTTGTGCCCTTGCTGCACCAAGGCATCCACTATGTGAGAGCCGATAAAGCCAGCTCCCCCGGTAACTAGCACATTCATTGCTCTTTATTATAGCATATCTGCCTCCCCTTTGATTTGCCATACCGAACCACATTTTGATTATGGGATGCCCTTTGAATTCTTCCCGCTTTTTCTGCTTTTGATAAGGATTGATTCGCCCTTCTGCCTATTGACTGATAACTGCGATGGCGCTAGTATAACAAGAAAGATGCAAATGGGCTTTGCTATGAGGAGGTGAAGGATGGATATGATCCTTATTTGTCGGGACGCTCTGGAGAACTCGGTCATTGGCAATGTGGCAATGGCGATGGCAGCGAAAAAGGAAGGGCTGGATGTGGGCATTTTGTTCACCGAAGAGGCGCTTGCCGCCCTGGCTGGCGAATCCTTCCGCTGGTCTTCGCTGTTTGAGAGCCGCGATGCCAGGATAAAGATATCGCGTAACGCTACCGCCATGGGCGTTGAGGTGGCCGATGTTAAGGACAACCGCTGGACCGACCTCTCCCGTCTGCTCAAGGCGGCGAGGGAGGCCAATATCAGGCTTCTTGCTTGCCCCATTTGGACAAGGGTTCTCGACCTGGAAGGGAAACTCCCTCCAGAGATCACTCCCATAAATAGTGCTACCTTGCTTAATCAGCTTAAAGAGACGAAAATCATTATAGGAGGGTTCTAAAATGTGGTCCGCATGGGAAAGGGTCGCCGGCTTCGATCTTGAAGAACTTACTTATGAGAAGAAATACCGAGACCGCGGGGGTGGGGTTGCCAGGATATGTTCAAATCGCCCCCATCGAATGAACGCCCTGACCAATAAGGGATGGGGCGAGATCGTCGTGGCAACCATGGATGCCCAGACCGATAAGGACATCGGGGTAATAGTAATCAGTGGAGTGGGGGACCACTTCGGTGTCGGTGGCGATATGCAATGGGAGGCGGCCGGAGGTTTACAGGCACTATTTCAGCCAACACCTGAGGCAGCACTTGAGAAGGCGCCTGAGACAAAACCAGAGACAGCACCCTCTATGGCAGGCGGTTTTGGCGGGGGTTTTGATAGTGCTATTATGGAGTGTGCCAAGCCAGTTATCGCTGCGGTCAAGGGGTATTGCATCGGGGGCCACAATCACCTCGCTTACCATTGCGATTTTACCATCGCTGCCGACAATGCCATCCTGGGGCAGAATGGTGCCAGGATAGCCAGCCCCATCCATGGCTATCTCGTTTCCTCCCTAGCCCACGTGGTAGGGATTAAAAAAGCCAAAGAAGTATGGATGCTCTGCCGCCGCTACACCGCTCAGGAGGCCCTCCAGATGGGTTTGGTGAACGCCGTGGTTCCCTTATCCAAGCTGGAGGAAACGGTAGATCAGTGGTGCGAGGAGCTGCTGAATCTCGTCCCTAGCTGTCTGGCCTTGATGAAAAGGAGCTTTGTCTCCATCGATAAATACATGGAAGCCGACATGGGGAAAATACTGGGCGAGGTAGCTCCTGACTTTTTCAGCCGCCCTGAGGTGGCGGAAGCACATCAGGCATTCTTCGAGAAAAGGACCCCTGATTTCTGGAAGGAGTCCAGGAAGGCGTCTTCATAGGCTACAACCACTAAAGTGGCCTGACCCTCCCCTCGCTCACCTGGAATAGCGCCGCTTCAGCCAGAAAAGCGGAGTCGAATCGGTCGAGGTCTGTTGTGGTGATCACCAACTGCTGATAAGAGGCAATGGACCCCAGTAGGTGATGACGCCGCGCTGCGTCAAGCTCGGAGAGCACATCATCCAAAAGCAGGATGGGGTGATCATCTACCCTGGTGTGCATGAAGCGAGCCTCGGCAAGCTTTAGGGAGAGGGCGATGGTGCGCTGCTGCCCTCGTGAGCCATAAACATTCATATCTACATCATTGACCAGGAACGCTAGGTCATCCCGATGGGGACCAACCAGGCTCATCCCCAGAGCGACCTCCTTTTCCCGAACCTCCCGAAGCCTATCCTGAAACTCCATTACGCTGACGCTAGGCAGATAGGTTATCCCTAATTTCTCTCGCTCCGCAGTGAGCTGGTGATGGATAGGCAGGGCAAACTCATTGAGCTCAGCCACCATGAGCTGGCGCTCATTTATGAGATAGGAGCCATTTCCCACCAATTCTCGGTCCCAAAAATCAAGCTGGTCTGCTGCGGCGCGGCGTTCCCCAATCAACCTGAGGAGGTGATTTCGCTGGAGGAGAACCTTGTTATATCGCTGGAGGGCGCGAAGATATCGAGAATTGACCTGGGAGTTGGTCAGGTCTAGGTAACGGCGACGAAGCGATGGGGCACCTCCAATAAGGTCGATGTCCTGGGAGCTAAAGAGCACCACATTGATTTGGCCAACGAGGTCGCTGGCGCGGCGAGGGATGCCATTTATCCTGATCCGCTTTTGAACATGGGTCGCACCAGAGGGCTCCGCGGTAGCGACTTCTTCAGGGCTAGGGTATGCCGCCATGACGGCGATCTCTACCCGAATGTTTCCCCCCCTTTTTTGAACCTGTGCCAAAAGGCGAGCTATTCCAAGCCCCTCCCTTGGGGCGGACCAATTTATCAGCTCCCTCTCTGTAGCGGTGCGATGGGATCTGGCAGTTGCCAGGAGGTAGATCGCTTCAAGGAGGTTGGTCTTCCCCTGGGCATTGTCGCCCTGAAGCACCATCAGGTGGGATGGGAGCTCGAGCTCAAGGCGCTCATAATTGCGGAAGTTGATCAGGCTCAAATGCTCGATATACATTCTAGCCGATTATAGCACAAAGTTCTCAGTGTATCTGCACAAGAGATTGACAATTCTTGTAATTTGTGTTAAACTTCACTAAACGCTTAAAGTGAAAGGAGAGCTAGATGGTAGGGATCACATCTTACGGTGGCTATATACCCTGGTATCGCATAAACCGCATGACTATCTACAGTGCTATGGGGTGGCTAAATCCCGCAAGCATGTTGCCAGGGGAGAAGGCAGTGGCTAATTACGATGAGGATAGCCTCAGCATGGCGGTAAATGCAAGCATGGATTGTTTAAACGGGCTTGGCCGGGAGAAGATAGACGGCCTGTATTTTGCTACAAGCACTGCACCATTTACAGAGAGGCAATGTGGGGGGATAATCGCCACCGCCCTTGACCTTCGTCCAGATATCCGAACTTCGGACTTCACTGGCTCTCTTAGGGCAGCAACCACTGCTTTGCTCTCTGCCTGTGACACCATTAAGGCAGGGTCGGCAAAAAGCATTATGCTGTGCGCTGCCGATTGCCGCTTAGGGAAAGCTGGGGGTTATCAGGAGGAAATGTATGGGGATGGTGCTGCTGCTCTCCTCTTGGGGGAGAAGGGGGTAATCGCTAGCCTGGAGGGTAGTTTTTCCCTTTCTTATGATTTCATGGACCACTGGAGGTCGGAGGGAGAAAGGTATAGCCGCTCCTGGGAGGATAGATGGATCCGGGATGAGGGCTATGGCAAATTTATCCCCGAGGCTATCTCAGGGTTGATGAAGAAATATAACTTGAGCCCCAAGGATATCGCTAAGGTAGCCTACCCTTGCATGTATACTCGGGCTCATACAGGTATTGCAAAGCAACTAGGATTTAAGCCTGATCAGATTCAAGAGCATATGTTTACTACAGTAGGCCATGCCGGTGCTGCTTACCCCTTGATGATTCTTGTAGCGGCACTTGAGGATGCCAAGCCAGGGGACAAGATCCTTGTCGCTAGCTACGGGAACGGAAGCGAGGCAATGTTCTTTGAGGTAACCAAGGAGATAGAGAATGTAAGGGACAGAAAGGGGATAAAGAGGAACCTTGCCTCAAAGAAGGATCTGCCTAGTTACGAGAGGTTTAGCACCTGCCGTGAGGTGTTTACAATAGACACCGGGGGCCGCGGTGAAGAACTGGGTGAAATCTCTGCATCACAAGTATGGAGGCAGCGGAGGGAGTTTCTAGGGCTTGTAGGGTCGAGGTGCAAGCGCTGTGGCACTCCCCAATACCCTCCGCAGCATGTGTGTGCCAAACCCGATTGTGGAGCTATTGACGAGATGGAGGATTATCGCTTCTCCGACAAGAAAGCCACCATCTTCACCTACACCGGAGATAGCTTGGCCTTCAGCCCCAATCCACCAGCGACATATGGCATTGTAAACTTCGATGGGGGAGGGAGGTTTCTGATGGATTTCACTGACTGCGACCTCGATATGCTTAAGGTTGGACTGCCGGTGGAGATGAGCTTCCGAATGAAGATGCGCGATAAGCGTGGTGTTAGTGGCTATTTCTGGAAAGCAACACCGATAAGGGCATAAAAAGAAAGGGGGTAACAAAAATGCCAGAAGGGATAAAGGATAAGGTTGCGATTATCGGGATGGGCTGCACCAGATTTGGTGAGCTTTGGGATAAAAGTGGCGCCGATTTGATGGTTGAGGCGTTTAAGGAATGTATGGAGGATGCCGGGATAGAGAAGAAAGATATCGATGTCGCTTTCTGGGGATGTTGCTTCCCTCAGGGGGGGCTAAGTGGTTTGCCTCTATCTCAGCTATTGAAACTACCGTTTATTGGGGTGACCCATGTGGAGAATTTGTGTGCCAGTGGCACAGAGGCATTTAGAGCTGCCACCTATGCAGTAGCCTCGGGTGCTTCCGATATGGCGCTAGCCGTCGGCGTGGAGAAGATAAAGGATACCGGTTATGGGGGTCTTCCCTCTTTCGGTGCAACAATTGCCCAGGCGAACTTTACTGCCCCGGGGGCCTTTGCCATGCTGGCTACGAGGTATTTTGCCACATATAATCTGTCCCCTGAGGAAGGGAAAAGAGCAATAGGCAGGGTCTCAGTGAAGAGCCATCATAACGGCACCCTGAATCCCAAGGCTCACCTCCACCGCGAGGTAACCCTGGATGATGTGGTGAATGCCCCGATAATTGCCTGGCCTCTAGGGCTCTACGATTGCTGTGGGGTAAGCGATGGCTCTGCAGCAGCTATTCTGGTGAGGGCCAAGGATGCCAAGAAGTTCAGGCCCGACCCGGTCTACATTAAGGCACTCCAGATCGCTATAAGCTCAGGGGAAGAGATAATGTACACCGACTTCGACCTCGCTCATGTGGAGTCGACTCGTCGTGCTGGGATAAGAGCCTACCAAGAAGCGGGGATAAAGAACGCTCGCGAGGAGATAAGCATGGCTGAGGTTCATGACTGCTTCTCCATCACCGAGGCAGTGACCATGGAAGACCTCCAGTTTAGCCCAGTAGGTAGGGCGCGAGAAGATATCGAGTCCGGGTTCTTTGACCTCGATGGGAAGTTGCCCGTTCAGCCAGACGGCGGGCTTAAGTGCTTCGGACACCCCATCGGAGCATCTGGGTTGCGGATGATCTATGAGATGTATAAGCAGCTTCAAGGAAAGGCTGACCCGCGCCAGATAAAGAACCCCAAATTAGGGCTTACTCATAACCTGGGTGGCTTCCCTCAAGGCAATGTTTGCTCCGTCGCCATCGTGGGCCTCTAGAAACCCAGTTCCATCTTGAAGCGAGCCCCGATACATCGGGGCTCCTCTTTTTATGACAAAAAAGCTCACTACCTCTTTTCGCTAGCTCTGCTACTCCATCTCGGAGATCATCGCTTTTCGCTGGTTCTTGATTAATGAGCTTGAACCGAAGAGGGGGCGACTGAATCATTTTGCAATAATAAAGAGATTGACAAATGAAATGATTTGTGCTTAAATGGGGTGAATGTTATGAATGGAAGAGGTCGTTTAAGCTTTTAAGTTTTGGGGGTATGAAAACGGCTTCTGAAAGGAGGTGAGGAAAAGGGGTGTTACGTCAGCCAATACGCCGATAAATCGGGGTTAGATTGAATCGAAAGGGGGGAAATCATGCCGAGGAAAGGATCTGAGTGGAAGGATGCAGCGGGTGGTTTGATAGCCAAAGCTAAAAGTATGGAAGAGAGAGAACACATACCCGAAAAGGCGTGCGGGAGATGCAAAAAATTCGGTGCCCGCCAATTTACTCAAGATGGAACCGGCTGGTGTGGAGTTTTGAAAGGGGGTTCCAATTTAAAAATTAGTCCGCCAAAGTTTGTGACGGAGGGTGAATCAGCCTATTTGACACTGTGGAATATGGATGCCAGCAAGTGTAAGTATTACGACGAGATGACGTTTATCGACCACACAGGTGAAGAAGTTGCTGATCCAGCGTGGAGCCGTGTCTATAGGCAGATGGCAAAGTGAGTATAGGGTGCCGCGATGAGTCGGGGGTAGGGGAAGAGCACAAAAAGTAAGCATTTGCTCTCTTTTCATGCCAAAGGAGAACGACATGGGGAAGGAGGTGGTGCCTACCGAGGAAAGTGGGAGCCCCGATATTATCGGGGAGGCACAATTGGAACAAAATCTTAAAAGGAGGCTAATAAAGTGGCAGAGATAATAGCAAAGACAAGCAGAGTTCCGGAGAAGCCCGTTGAGGAGCTGGAGAAGGGAAGGGAATGGTGGTGGGTAGCGGAGAAGAAGAGGTCGAAGCGGCTTGACTACCTGAGGAAAGCGGTGTGGAAGAAGGGGGCGATAGGAGGGGTCTATGCCCCGGGCCTGAAGCTTGACCTTGAAAGGCCGCAGCTATATACCGAGTCCTGGAAGGCGAATGAAGATGATCCTACCATGCTCCGGAGGGCTAAAGCCCTGGCCAATGTGATGGATAACATCACCATCTTCATCACCGATCACGCTCAGCTAATGGGTTATCAAGGGAGCCTGCCTCACACCCAGATGTGGTATCATGAGTGGGCCAGCATGTTCAACGAGCAGTACTACAACACGCAGGGCTCCATCCCTGAGCCGGTGGAAGAGTCCTTGAAGATCATGGCTGAGATTAACAACTACTGGGCCGGCAAGGCCGAGCTGGATAAGGTGATAAGGATTATCCCCCCTGAGGATGCTGTCAAGTGCTTGAGCGGTGCCGTTATGTGGGGTTTTCCTATTGCCAGCGCCGCTTATCCGACCAAGGACTATGAGTGGATTATAAGCAGGGGGTTTGAGGGTATCTACAACGAGATCCAGGAGAGGATCGAGGATGCAGAGGAAAAGCTCTCCGGGACCCCTGGCC
>JACUUT010000037.1 GCA_014859165.1 Dehalococcoidia bacterium | reverse complement strand
TTCGCCGATGCTTTGGGTGATCATACCTGGGTAGTCATGAAGTGTGAGGTGGATGATGCGGCGCTCATTTGCCGGCATCGGCTCCAGGGTTACCGACTGCCCTGTGTCGCTGACCCGCTCCGCCATGCGAAGTGCCAGATTCTTGAGCGCTTCATGGCGGCGTTCCCGATACCCCTCCACATCAATAGCTACTGGAACGCGCTCCTTCGTCTGGTGACTCACCATAAGACAGACCAGGTATTGCAGAGACGATAGGGTATCACCCCTCCTCCCAATAAGGATGCCCAGGTCATCGCCATTGATGTCCAGAACAATCGCTCCAGATTGGGATGGCCCCTTTTCACAAACGGTGGCCGAGACCTTCATTAAAGAGAGAAGCTTCTCCAGCACCTCTTTGGCTAAGATGAGTGCGGCGCGCTCTGTTTCATCAGAGCGAAGCCTTGTCACCCTTACCACAGCCTCCTCGCTACCAAAACCCAAAAAGCCAGGCTTGTCCTTTTTAAGCACGACCACCTCCACCGCTTCACGGCTTGCGCCGAGCCTTTTTAGAGCGAGTTCGACTGCTTCTTCTACGGTCCTTGCGCTTACCTCCAGACTTTCCATGCTCCACCCTCTTTTGTTGTTTCACCCTTTCGGTTGCCAGCCTTTCCTCTAGCACGGCCCCCTCAGGTGTTTCCATCCTCTGCACTTTAGCCGCCTTGGGTGCCGGTGCAGGGGCTCGAACGAATAGAGTCCCCCACCCAGTGATAAAGTATTGCATCACAATACCAATAATATTCGAGACAACCCAAAACAGCGCCAGCCCACTGGGGACCATGAAGGTAAACATGGCAAACATCAGGGGCATCATCCAAAGCATGGTTCGGTTCATCGACTGCGTCCTTGGGTCCGCCGATGGCATCGCCGACATCTTTTGCAGCACCCACATCGACCCACCACACAGGATGGCTAAGATAAACCAAGAATCGGGAAGACCAAGGTTGAGCCAGAGAAAGTCCTCCTCTAAAGGCACCATCTGATGAATTATCGAGGAGGAATAGAGATGCTGAGAGAGGCTTAATAGCCCTTCTGGCGATACCGCCAGCGCCCTCATGATCGACTGATAAAGGGCGATCCAGATGGGAAACTGCACCAGCAAGGGCCACAAGCAGCCCAAAGGATTTACCCCGCTCTCCTTATAGAGCTTCGCCATCTCTTGCTGGAGCTTCTGTTTGTCCTTGCCATACTTCTTCTGGAGCTCCTGCATCTTTGGCTGAAGCGACTGCATCGCCCTTGTGGAGCGCAGTTGCCTCAAGGTGAGGGGGAAGGTGAGGAGGCGCACCATGATAGTCAGGGCAATGATGGCAAGCCCAAAGCTGCTGAACAGCACATAGGACAAAAGGACCGAGAGATTGAGTATCGGCTCAAGCAGGATGAGATTCCAAACCTCTACAATCCCATACGAGAACAAAACGACGATAAGCGCAATAACAATAAGGGCTATTATAATATTTCTTCTACTCATCAAGACAACTCGCTTGCCCCGATCTATCAGGGGAAAGGTCTCGCTGTTTGTCATTGCGAGGACACCGATTTATCGGGGGACGAAGCAATCGTTCGGCTGAGCTCACGACGAAGCCTCAAAAGTGCCATCCAGATTGCTTCCCCCGACCTGTCGGGGTCACAATGACACAGCACGCTCAGAACGACAATCCTCACTTGCTTGGTGAAACGCTCCATAATACATTGCCGTGCTCCGTCTCCAGGGCATAGTTTTTTTGGTTCGTGGCATGAACATAGACCACACCATCCCCAGCATAAATGGAGGCGAGAATAGGGCTTTCTAAATCACGCTGCCACCTCTCCACTCCAGTTGCAGCCTCTAAGGCATAAACCTTGCCATCCTCGGAGCCAAAGATAACCAGATCGCCCAAAAGGACGGGGTCGCCACGAATAGGCCCCCCTGTTTCGTATGGAGGCCAAGCTTCTGCCCCGCTTTCCGCATCAAGGGCGTATATCTTATGGTCGAGGCATCCAACGATGATAATATCACCGTAGGCCACCGCCTTACCCCAAAACCAGTTGCCCGCGGAAAAAGGTTTTTCCCACTTCGGTGTGCCATCCAGATTTAGGGCGTAAAAATTGCGGTCGAAGGAGCCGATATAGATGGTATCGTTGTAGATCAAGGGGGTGGCGGCGATGGCTCCGCCGGTTACGAAGGGGGTATCCCAGACCTCTTCGCCACTTTCGGCATCCAGTGCGTAGAGCTTATGGTCAGCGGAGCCAATGTAGACAACACCATCGTGCACCAGAGGGGTTCCCCAGATCTCGCCCCCAGTTTCAAAGTCCCGCTTCAGGTTCCTGGTCTCGATGTCGATGGCATAGAGCTTGCCATCAGAGGAGCCGATATAGAGGATGCCGTCAGCAACCACGGGGCTGCCCACAATGGAACCGATATAACCATCCCTGGGGTACTGCCAAATATCGTATCCGGCGGTGGCATCCAGGGCATAAAGCTTGCCATTGCCCGTGCCTATGTAGACCACCCCATCAGCGACCGCTGGGGTGCCATAGATACTCACCACTGCCGCGGGGGCACAGCTTAAAAAGCCACCCCCAACCCCACCTCCGAAAGAGAAACTCCACTCCCCCACTGAAGGAAAAGGATATCCGGCGATGCGGCTCGAGGGATTTATGGCGATAACCCTGCCATCCATAGTACCCACATAGATGGTATCGTTGGCCACTACGGGTCCAGACCATCCCCCAGAGGGAGTGCCACCGCAGACAAGCCCGCCCCCGGGGGCGCACCCCGAAAGGAGCAGGCAACCTGCCATTAAGAGAGCTAATATGAACGAAAACCTTTGCTTCATGAAGGCACAACTATTGGCGAAGAAACGAGGGCCTCAAGGCACAGGGTCAAACCCGCCAGGATTAAAGGGATGGCACCGCGCGAGCCGGCTCGCCCCCATCCAAACACCCCTCACCAGCCCATACTTTTCAATTGCCTCGAAGGTATACTGGGAGCAAGTGGGAACAAAGCGGCAAGAGTGATATGTTACTTGCGAAATGCTCACCTGATAAAAACGGATCAAACCTAGGGCAATCCTCGTCAAAGTCCTCTTCACGCCTCTTTCCTCCCGTTAGCCAGTAACTGTGCTCGAGCCAGTAATTCCTCCATCGCCCTCCTCAGAGTATGATAATCGGCCTCAGCAGCAGCCTGACGGGCAATGAACACCATATCCCAGCCATCCTTTGTAGGGGTGAGCCTCACCACCTCGCTGAACCGCCGCTTCACCCGATTGCGCACCACCGCCCCTCCCAACCGCTTCCCCACGGCAAAGCCATAGCGACTCGACCCCAGTTCATTGGGCAACACCCTCAGCACCACCAGATTATTGGACCAGGACCTCCCTTGGCTATAGACAGTCTCAAAATCCCGTCTCTTGGTAAGCCGCTCCTCTTTTCTCATGGCTACACCGTGAGCCGCTTGCGACCCTTAAGCCTCCTTCTCTCGAGCACCGCGCGACCACCTCGAATGCTCATCCGCGCCAGAAAGCCATGTTCCCGCTTTCTTGGTATCTTTTTTGGCTGATAGGTCCTTTTCGGCATTTCTGAAATTATACTTCAACCCAATCAGGGTGTCAAACTCTTTTCGTACTACCGAGAGGCTTCATACTAAACAACCTCAGCATCTAGAGTGGGGGTGCACGTTAAGAAAAAGCGATTGGTGAGGGCGAAAAAGGCGAAAAAACTGGACGAGGGTGCCAGGCAGTAGTATAATCTTTTCGACTGCTTTGAACTAGCGGGGGAAATGATGGAATTCAAGGATATAATCTATACTAAAGAGGAAGGCATTGCTACCATAACTCTCAACCGCCCCCAAGCGCTAAACGCCCTCACCCAGAGGATGCAGCAGGAGTGGCTTGCAGCGATAGAGGATGCGAAGCGTGATGAAGGGGTTAGGGTGCTGGTGGTCACCGGGGCAGGGCGCGCCTTCTGCGCCGGAAGGGATATGAGGCATGAGATGGCACCGGAAAGTTTGATGCTCTCCCAGATAATGGAGCACACGGGTGAAAATATTCATGGGCTGGCCCTTAAATTGGCAAACCTGGATAAGCCTTATATCGGCTCAATAAATGGGCCTGCTGTGGGGGGAGGAATGGATTTCGCCAGCATGTGCGACATCAGGATCGCCTCGGAAAGAGCCAAGTTCGGCATGGCATATGTAAGAATGGGTCTCCCCCCGGCGGGGGGAGGGTGCTACTACCTGCCACGCATTGTGGGCATCGCTAAAGCCTGCGAGCTGATCTGGACAGGCAGGATAATTGACGCTGCGGAGGCAATCAGGATCGGCTATGTGAGCAAGGTGGTTCCCCATGATGAGCTTGAGGCGGCCACAAAGGAGCTGGCCACCCAATTGGCGAAGGGCCCGAGCCTAGCCATCAAGCTTGCCAAGCGCCTGATCTACCGCTGCCTTGACCTGGACCTAGCCAGAGCTCTGGAGGAACACCGGATGGCGCTGCTCATCGCCCAGGGGACAGAGGACGCCAAGGAGGGGCCAAGGGCTTTCATTGAGAAGAGGGAGCCGATTTTCAAGGGGAGGTAAATGTGAAACAAGAGGAACTGAGCGCAAGCAGCAGGGGTATTTTAGGCAAGAAGGTGAGATCTCTCCGCCGAAAAGGGCTCACCCCCGCTAACCTCTACGGACCCAATACCGAGTCCATACCCCTCCAGGTGGAGACCCCCCTCTTAGAGCGCCTCATCGTCAGGGTGGGCCAAAATGCCATGATCACCCTCAGGGTTGATGGGGCGCCAAGAATGGTGATGATTCGCGATATTCAGCGCAATCCGCTAACCGATGGCATGCTCCATGTGAGCTTCTTCCAAGTAGAGATGACCCAAAAGGTGAGGGCTGAGGTGCCCCTCCTCTTCCTTGGTGAGGCCCCCGCAGTGAAGAGTCGCCGGTGGATATTAATCCAGAACCTAACCACTCTTCAAGTGGAAGCCCTCCCTAGTGAGCTGCCCCGAAATATCGAGGTGGATCTCTCCAAGCTCGAGGAGCTCAATCGGGCAATCAGCGTCCGCGACCTCCCTATAGGTGACACCCTTAAGGTGCTTAACGATCCTGATCAGGTAATAGCCCATGTGGAAGGGATCCGGATTGAGGTGGAGGAAGCGAAGCCGGTGGAAGCTCCACCTGAATCTGAGATGTAGCGCCAGGCTTTTAGCTCCGCGACGGAGTCCGATGAGTCGGACCTCGTAAGCCTAGCGGCGCATGCCCAAGGCGATGAGGACGAAGTAGAGGAGGTATGCCAGCGCCTGAATGAATGCCGCTACATAGGTGAGCGCCGCCGCAGAGAGCACGCTCGATACCCCCTCAAGCTCCCTTTCGGAAACCAAGCCGGAGGCCTGTAACATCACCTTGCCCCGACGGCTGGCATCGTATTCTACAGGCAGGGTGACTAAGGCAAAAGCCACCGCAGCGCTGAAAAGCCCAACGCCCACCCAAACAAAAGTCATGCCATAAATTTCGCTAGCGCCATAAACGAGAAGCCCCAGGATGAAGAAGATAAAGCCAAGCCAGGAGCCAAGATTGGCTGCCGGAACCAGGGCACTCCTCACCTTCAATGGGGCATAACTCACACTATGCTGCACCGCATGCCCTACCTCATGGGCTACAATGCCCAGTGCCGCCACCGAAGGGCTGCCGGATACCCCACGAGAGAGGCGCAACACCCTATGCCTGGGGTCGTAATGGTCGGTCAGATTGCCCCTGGTGCCCTCTAGCTTAACATCCAAAAGCCCATTCATCCGGAGCAGCCTCTGGGCTGCCTCCGTCCCTGTGATGCCATGCATATTGGCCACTTTTGAGTACTTGTTATAGGCAGAGCGCACCTTCCGCTGCGCATAAAGCACTATTAAAAAGGCCGGTATAATCAAAAGGATGAAATGCATTCTCGCCCCTCCTCTTAGCTTTGGAAAGCAAATTATAACATAATTTCCCGATTTATTTCAAGCTGGGCAGTAGCGCCCCGATAAACCCCCGCTGTCCCCTCACAAACTCCGCGGCGCTCACCGCCCTCCTCCCCTCAAGCTGCACCCGGAGCAGCCTGAGAACCCCTTCCCCAGTTTGCACCCCAACCTCGCCTCCTGCGAGCTTGATCACTCTCCCCGGCTCGCCCCCCTCCGCAAGGCGGACAGGTAAGAGAGCGGCCTCGTGGATCTTGAACGCCTTCCCCTGCCACCTGGTATAAGAGCTGGGCCAGGGATTAAAGGCGCGCACCCGCCGCCATATCTGGGGAGCCGGGAGATGCCAATCTATCTCCCCCTCCCCTTTGGAGAGAAGCCTGGTATAGGTGGCGCCCTCACCCTGAGGTTGGGGGGTGAGCGAGCGGGAAAGCCAGAGGGGCAGCGTTTCCTCTAAAAGCTCGGCTGCGATTTGGGCTAGCTTTGCGGTAAGCGACCCCGTTGTATCCTGGGGCTCGATGGCCACCCTTCTCCGGGAGAGGATGGGGCCGCAATCGACGCCCTCTTCCATGAGCATGATGGAGACACCGCTCCACTCATCGCCGGCGAGGATGGCCCCTGGGATTGGGGAGGGCCCACGATGGCGCGGGAGAAGGGAGGGGTGAAGGTTAATGCAGCCGAAGAGCGGGATAGTGAGCACCTCCTGGGGCAGGATCTTTCCAAAAGCAGCCACCACAATTACATCGGGCCTGAGCTCAGTTAAAAATTCGAGGTCCGTGGGCTGGTCGAAACTCTTCGGTTGGCGCACCTCCAGCCCATGCTCCTGAGCCACCCCCTTCACCGGAGAGAAGGCGAGCGCTCGCCCTCTCCCCGCAGGCTTATCAGGTTGAGTGTAGACCGCGACCAACTGATGCTCGCCAAAGATAAGACGCTCAAGAGCAGGCACGCTAAACTCGGCTGCCCCCATAAAAACGATGCGCATCGCTCCTCTATTCTATCATGGAAGGAAAGGCGGCAACAACTAAGAATATTGTGAAAAAAGAACTTAAAATTTGGGGCAAAAGTGGTGCAAAAACCTCTTGACCTAGGGCAGGATCTTTGTTATCTTTTCTATCGTGGTCACCCTTAGAGCCCTCACGAAGTCTCCTTCAATATCAGAGTCATCAAAATTGATTCCATAATCCTTCGGGGAAAAGAGGGCATACCCCCGGGTAGTTTTCGCTTCTTCTCCGGCCACCTTCTAACGGCTCCCCGATGTATCGGGGACTTTCCAACACTAAAGTGGAGAACTGTGTGTAGCAGATGTCGGCTAATAAAATCTGGGAGGCGGCGCTCAGGGAGCTTCAACTACAACTCACCAAGACAAATTATGACACTTGGCTTACGGACACTGTCGGCCTGAGCTACCAGGGGGATCAGTTTGTGGTTGGGGTGCCATCCCCTTTTGCTATCGAGTGGCTAGATAAGCGCCTCCATTCGCTGATCAAGAAGACCCTCATCCGCATCACCGGCGATGATCTCAACCTCCGTTTTGAAATTCAGCAAGCAGAGCAAACCCCGATAAATCGGGGGCTGCAGTCAAAAGGAAGCGCCAAGCCCTCGGTTTCCAGTAGCCTATCCGGCACCAGGAAAACAGGTTCCAACTCCTTTAATCTCAAGTACACTTTTGACTCTTTCATCGTCGGAAATTGCAATCGCCTCGCCCATGCTGCTGCCCTGGGGGTGGCGGAAAAGCCTGGCGGTGTCTACAACCCGCTTTTTATTTACGGCGGTGTCGGGCTGGGGAAAACCCACCTTCTACATGCTATAGGACACTTCGTTTCTCAAAACAAGCTCAGCGTGCTCTATGTAAGCACCGAGCAGTTTACTAACGAGTTCATAAAAGCGATTCGGGAGCGGAAGACTGAGGAATTCCAACAAAAGTATCGCGGTGTGGATGTCCTTTTAATCGATGACATCCACTTTATCATCGGGAAGGAACAAACACAGGAGGGGTTCTTCCATACCTTTAACGACCTCCATAACGCCAACCGCCAGATTGTGCTCACCAGCGATCGTCCCCCCAAATCTATGCCGTTACTTGAGGACCGATTACGCTCACGTTTCGAATGGGGGCTGATCACTGATCTCCAACCCCCCGACCTAGAGACCCGCCTGGCCATTCTTCAAGCGAAGGCAGAGGGAAATAGGGTATCAGTGCCCAAAGAGGTTCTGGACCTCATCGCTCGCAAGTCTCAGAAGAGCATCCGCGAGCTTGAAGGGTCGCTGAATCGTGTCGTTGCTTTTTCACGGCTTACCAAAGCGCCTATCACCATTGAACTGGCAAGCAAAGCGCTCGCTGAGTTCCCCGATACTACACCCCACCGTGCCCTAACTCCACCATTGATTATCGCTACCGTAGCGAAATACTTCGACCTTGACCTAGGGGCCCTGCAAGGAAAGAGAAGAGATAAGAAGACCGCTTTGGCGCGCCACATCGCTGTATACCTGATTAGGGAGGAGACGGAGTGCTCCTTCAGCGAGATAGGGAGGGAGCTGGGAGGTAGAGACCACTCAGCGATTCTGCGCGGCTGTCAGAAGATCGCCTCCGAGATCGATACTACCCCTCAATTGCGCCATGATGTCATTGAGATCAGTGAGAAGCTCTACTCCAAAAGCGGCACATAAAGATTCTGCGCCCCCAGAAATCAATAAACCCCGATATATCGGGGTGCATAACTAGCCCAATTCCGTGCACAACCCCTCCCAAAGGTGCATAAACCTAGCTCTTTTATGTTAAAACCCTTTCTAAAAACTGTGAGTTCTTTTTTATGCCCCAAAATCCTTCGCCTTCACACATTCCTATCACTGCCTCTGCACAAAGCTGGACTAGGTGATGTCATTGATTTCTCACTTTTACACCGTCATTATTATTATTATGATATTGCGTAGAATTTTAGAAATAATTGACAGTATCAGTTATAATAATATCGGTGATATAGTATGCGGGATAGACTGAAGATCCATGTTAAGGCTGGGGATGGTGGCGATGGGGTGATAAGCTTTCGTCGGGAGAAATATATTCCCTATGGTGGTCCTGATGGTGGGGATGGTGGTAATGGGGGGAGCGTTTTTATTATCGCTGATAGGAGCATGAGCACGCTGCCCCGAAGGTATCAGGGGAGGAGGTATTTCAAGGCAGAGCGGGGTGAAAACGGCGCGGGCAAGAAGAAGCATGGTAAAAATGCCCAGGACCTTACGCTCAGGGTTCCCTTGGGCACGGTCATTTTTAAGGAAAGCGATGGGGGGAATCTTCTGCTTGCCGACCTGTCAGAGGAGGGGCAGCGGGTATTAGTGGCGTGCGGTGGTCGCGGTGGCTTCGGCAACGCTCGCTTCGCTACTCCTACGAATCAGGCGCCACGCATTGCCCAGAAGGGGGGAGAGGGGGAGGAGGCATCACTGATCCTCGACCTGAAGCTGATCGCCGATGTGGGGATAATTGGCCACCCCAGCGTGGGCAAGTCCACCCTGCTGGCTTCGGCATCGGCAGCAAGACCGAAAATAGCTGATTATCCCTTTACCACCCAAGAGCCTGTTTTGGGAGTGGTGGAGATCGGTAATCGCTCCTTTGTGCTTGCTGAGATCCCGGGGCTTATTATGGGGGCCCATCGAGGCCTGGGGCTAGGGTATGATTTCCTTCGTCATGCCGAGCGCACCAAGCTGCTTATTCACCTGCTTGATGGCACCTCAAAGAGCCCCCTTTCCGACCTGAGAAATGTAAACCGGGAACTCGCCCTTTACAATCCTGTTCTAGCGGAGAAGGCGCAGATCGTGGCGGTGAACAAGATCGACCTCCCCGAGGTCCAGGCTCGCATCTCCGATCTGGAAAATGAGCTTACCCAGCTTGAGGCACCCCTTTTTTTCATCTCAGCGGCGACTAGGAAGGGAGTTCCGGAGCTCATGGCTAAGGCTGCTGAGCTTCTGGATATTGTTTTGGCTCAAAGGGTGAGCGAAGAGGTGGTGGTTTTTCATCCTCAACCCAGAAAAGAGAGAGTCGGTGTTTTCAAAGAGGGGGACATATTTATGGTCGTATCCCCCCGGGCGGAGAGGCTGGTCGCCAGAATGGACCTGAGTAACCCGGAGGCACGCTCCTATCTGCGAAGGCAGTTTACCAGGATGGGGGTGGCTAGCGCTCTCAAAAAGGCCGGGGCGAAACCTGGGGATAAGGTCCGCTTTGGCAAAGTGGAAATGGACTGGGAATAATGAAAGGG
>JACUUT010000001.1 GCA_014859165.1 Dehalococcoidia bacterium | reverse complement strand
ATGGTGAATCGAAACAAGGTCTTTTCTATACCCCGTTTGGTGCGGTACATGCCCGTCTGCGTGCCGAAGATGCCCCCCAAACCCCCTCCCCTCACCTGAAACAGGACAGCAGCAATCAATACAATGGCTACTATAATCTGAGCGATATTGAGATAGGTCTGCATGATTAGTTTTCCAGCTTTTCCTTCAAGAGTTTATTTACCAGAGAGGGATTGGCCCGCCCCTTGGTCACTCTCATCACCTGCCCCACAAGGAAGGTTAGCGCCTGCTCCTTCCCCTTCTTGAAATCGGCCACCGCCTGAGTATTGGTAGCGATTACCTGAGCCACGATACCCTCTATCTCCCGGGCATCGCTGATCTGGGTAAGCCCTCTCTCAGTGATGATATCCTTAGCATGCCTGCCCCCATTGAACATCTCCTCAAAAACCGCCTTAGCTGCGGCACCGCTAAGCGTGCCACAGTCAATCAGCTCCAGCATCCCCACGAGATGCTCCGGGGTAACCCTGGAATCTTCGATCTCGGTGTCCGTGGCATGGAGAAGCCTGGTGAAATCGCCCAGAAGCCAGTTGCTCACTGCCTTGGCCCCTTTTTCGACTTTTTCGACCTGGGCCTTTGCGCTCAGTCTCACACAGGCTTCGAAATAATCTGCCATCGTTTTAGAGGCGGTTAGCAAGCTGGCATCGTAGCGGGACAGGCCATACTGGCTTATGAATTTATCCCGCCTCTCCTCGGGAAGCTCGGGCAGGCGCAATCTGAGTTCCTCCACCCAGAGGCGACTGAACACCAATGGTGGAAGATCGGGCTCAGAGAAATATCGATAGTCATGGGCATATTCCTTACTCCGCTGCGATACCGTGACCCCTCTCTCCTCAACCCAGCCCCTTGTCTCCTGGATGAGGCGCTCCCCTTTTCCCATCGCTCTCCGCTGCCGTTCCTCCTCATATTCCAGAGCGCGATAGACAGCCTTGAAGCTATTCATGTTCTTAACCTCGACCTTCACCGAATCGGTGCTGCCTGAGGGGCGAGTGCTGATATTGGCGTCGCACCTGAAGCTCCCCTCCTCCATATTGCCGCTGGAGACGCCGAGGAACTGGAGGATGGTGCGCAGCTTCATCAGGTACTGCCTCGCCTCCTCAGGGGAGCGCATGTCGGGCTCACTCACGACCTCCATAAGAGGGACCCCGGCGCGATTGACATCCACCAGGCTATAGGATTCCCCCTCGAGGGTGGTATGATGAATTAGCTTTGCCGTATCCTCCTCAAGATGGACCCGAATGATCCCGATCCTCTTCTTTCGTCCATCGATATCGATGTCTATGCATCCACCGATACCGAGAGGGGCATCGTATTGAGAGATTTGATAGCCTTTCATAAGGTCGGGATAGGGATAGTTCTTTCGGTCGAACTTGGAATATTCGGGGATAGTGCAGTTTAGGGCCAGGGCTGTCATCACTGTATACTCCACGGCCTGCTGGTTTATGAGGGGGAGGACGCCAGGCATGCCCAGGCAAACCGGGCATACGTATGTATTGGGCGCTGCATTGGCATAGTCGGCGCTACAGCGGCAGAACATCTTGCTCTTTGTCAGTAGCTGAGCATGAACCTCTAGGCCGATGATCGTTTCGTAGTCCATCTCTTCGTTAGTATAGCACTCTTTTCCCAACCGGGGCAAGTTTTTGTTCTAAAAGCTCGGCTCAAAAACTATTGACAAATCTAGAAGACTGCTCTATAATAGAACATATGTTCCATCAAGGGAGGCAAAATGGTGGAGAAGAATGATAAGGGCTTTAGGGCAAGCAGGTATCTGATGAAGCTGGATGGGAAGGATTATCTTGAGGTGAAGTGGCGGATTTTGTGGCTGCGCACCGAGCATCCCGATGCGGTGATTATCACTGAGCTTGAGAAGCACGAGGGGGGCATGGCCCTCTTTAAGGCGAAGATCACCCTCCCCGATGGAGGGGAGGCTACAGGATGGGGTAGCGAGACAGTGAGCGACTTTGGCGATTACATAGAGAAAGCGGAGACAAAGGCGCTGGGCCGGGCTTGCGCTGCGCTGGGCTATGGCACGCAATTCTGTGACGACTTCGATTTCCACGATAAGCCTGTGGATGCCCCGGTGAAGCGTTCCCCGGCTACCGCGGCGCAGGTCAAGGCCATCTATACTATCGCCCAGGAGGAGCACGGCCTTAGTGAGGAGCAGATGAACGAGCATGCCAAGAAAGCCTACGGCAAGCTTCACGCCGAGCTCACCAAGCAGGAGGCCTCCAGGCTCATCGATAGGCTCAAGGGGAAAAAGTCTGATTAGAGGGGTCGATGGACGGATTCCTACTCCTCGCTCCAGGCCTCCTCACCGATGAGGGGGACGAAGCGGCAAGGGGTCAAATTCTTAGCGGTGTATCCTTCCTTCTGCTTGATCACCTGCAAGAGATCCTGCTCCCAGCGGGAGCCAACGGGGATCACCAAACGACCACCTATGACAAGCTGGTCGATAAGCTCTTTGGGGACCCTTGGTGCTGCGGCCGTTACCATGATAGCGTCATAGGGTGCCTCGGCTCGCCAGCCCAGGGTTCTTGAAGCAAGATGAACTTGAACATTGGTGTAGGCCAGCTTCTTAAGGGTGCGTCTCGCCTTGTTGGCAAGCTTTTGAAGTCGCTCCAAGGTGATCACCTCTCGTGCCAGCTCGGCGAGGATCGCCGCCTGATAGCCACTCCCCGTGCCTAACTCCAGAACCTTCTCCGTGCCTACAAGCTCCAGAGCCTGAGTCATCAGGGCAACGATGAAGGGCTGTGAGATCGTTTGCCCTTCCCCAATCGGCAAGGGGCGATCCTCATAGGCAAGGTGGCGACTAGTGCTGGGTATGAAAAGCTCCCGGCGCACACGCGCCATAGCATTAAGCACCCGCTCATCGCTGATCTCGCGACGAATATGCTCAATTAGCTTTTCTCGGTCTTTCTCCAGCTTCACGATTGACCTATCACTTACTGCTGTCAAAATCTAACACAAATGCACTGTGGCATCAAGGTTGACAGCAAGCCGTGGAGGGAATAGAATCGGGTTGATTATAACAGTCGAGGAAAGGAGGGGCAAAATGGCGAAGTTAACCGAGGAGATGAAGGCTCTAGTGGCTAGCCAGCAGCCGTTTATCGCCACCGCTAGCCCTGATGGGGTGCCCAATATCGGGCCCAAGCGGAGCACCCATGTGCTGGACGATGAGCATATTGTGTTCTACGAATTGACCGGGGGGCGCACCTGGGAGAATCTGCAGAAGAATCCCAGGGTGGCCATCGCTGTGGTCGATGCGAGCAAGATGCAGGGCTACCGCTTTGTGGGCAAGGCGGAGCTTGTTACCAAAGGAGAGCTCTACGAGGGCGCTAAGAAGCTGGCGGAGATGCTTAAGACGCCCGGTCCGCCTAAGGCGGCGGTTAAGGTGAAGGTGGAGGAGATCTATAACCTTGGCGCTAGGGGGAAGCGGGTAGCCTGAAACAAGTGATGGGGGTGGAGGATGAAGTATTATATCGGCACCAGTGGCTGGGTCTACCCCCACTGGCGGGATGTCTTTTATCCCCCGAAGCTGGCGCAGTCAAAGTGGCTGGAGTTTTACACCGGGCATTTCCCTACGGTGGAGCTCAATAACAGCTTCTATCGCCTTCCATCGGAGAAGGCTTTTTCAAACTGGCGTGATACCTCCCCCGATGGCTTCCTTTACGCTGTCAAGGTGAGCCGGTTCATAACCCACATCAAACGGCTCAAGGATGTCGAAGAGCCGGTGGCGACCTTCCTGTCGCTGGCGCGACATCTCAATCAGAAGCTGGGCCCCCTTCTCTATCAGCTCCCACCGAATATGCACCGCAACGATGAGAGGCTTGACAGCTTTCTCTCGCTACTCCCCGGTGGGCTTCGCCATGTCATCGAATTCCGCCATGAGTCCTGGCTTGATGAGGGTGTTTTTGAGATATTACGCAAGCACAATGTGGGCTTCTGCGTTTTCGATATGCCAGGTCTCCCCTGCCCGCTTGAGGCAACGGCGGATTTTTCCTACATCCGCTTTCACGGCTCAAGCGGTCTCTACTTTAGCTGCTACACCGATGAGGAGCTTGAAGACTGGGCGAGGAAGATAGCGGAGCTAGCGAGGAACCTGGACACAGTCTATATCTACTTCAATAACGATGCCGAGGGGTATGCGGTTAGGAATGCGCAGATGATGGCGGAGAAGCTAGGTGAGAAGCTTCTCTAGCTTGTAGTGCCACTGCTGATTATATTTTGTTTTTTGCTTATTGTACACTTGGGTTCTGTTCGGTTTAAGTTGATAGCGAGGCACGAAGCAATAATGGTGTTATAATCTTGCATCTCTCTTGACGGTTAGTAGTATAATATCTTAGGGCAGTAAGAAATGCAGAGCAATATCTATAGAAGGAAACTACTCAACGCTGTACTGTTTTTTGCAGTTAATACTAAATATGTGGGTTTAGGCAAACTCTCGAAACTTCTTTACTTCCTCGACTTCACACATTTTAAACAGACAGGATACCCATCTATTGGACTGGAGTATTTTACCTTTAAAAAAGGCCCAGTACCTAGAGATTTTTGGCTAGAGATAAAAGATGGTGATGTACCTGGTGATTTTGTAGGTAAAGTGGCATTGTTACCAATCGAGGACGACCTCACCTTAAGCCGTAGAGGATTCCAAATTAAAGCTATAGGAAAACCAGACTTGTCTGTGTTTACACCTAGAGAAATAAAAATCTTAGGGGATTTGGCGTTTATTTATAAAGATGCTAGATTTAAGGACATGACGGAGGTTACTCACTTACCTAAACAGCCTTGGGATATTACACTAAAACAGAGTGGTGAAAATAAACCTATAGACTATCTTCTTGGCATTGATGATAAATCGGAAGTTAGTTTAGATGATGCTAAAGAGTCGCTTAAGGAACATCAGGAAGCTGTGCGTAATTTTGGTCTCAGTCCAACGAAGTAATTTAGGTATAGTAATATGCCACAAGCTGGGCAAGTTCTCCATTATAAAGATTTCTGCTTTGAAGACGGTTCGGTAAGAGATAAACTTTTTATCATCTTAAATGAAGCGGATGCTAATTTACCTAGTCTTGTTCTAAAAACCACATCTCAACCACGACGGTATGCAGGAGTCAGTGAGGGTTGTAACCCACGAAAGAAGGTATTCTTTGTACCCCTGAATTGGCAGGAGTGTTTTTCGTTAAATACCTTTATACAATTACCACAGATTATTGAAATATCCACTGAAGAGTTATTGAGAGGTGCTCTGTCCAAGAAAATAAGTGTGATAAGTTCGCTTTCAGCAAACTGCTTTACACAACTTAAGAATTGTCTTAAGAAATTTAAAGATGATATATCCTCAGAACACTGGAGACTTATCTTTTAGGTTGACTTAGGTTTTTTCTCCTTTTAGCCTTTCTGTGCAGGTCTATATGATGACGTTTACACAGCACCCTTAGATTTTTAAGTCTATTATTCTCAGGGTCTCTGTCCTTGTGGTGAATTTGCAGATTGCGGGTGCGAAACTTGCGTTTACACCTATCGCAGGTATTCCCTGAAGGGGCGCGATGGTTCGCCCTTCCGTTGCTGTATAAGGGCAATGTCGAGCATATCCTCTCTTAATTCAGGGTCTTCCAGCAGGCGGCTGATAACCGCCTCCCTCTCCGCTTTGGAAAGCGATTGTAATGCCCACAAAAAGACCTCAGCTTTCGATTCGACCTTATTCATCTATACACACCGCCTTTCATCCTCACTATACTTTCCGGAGGCGAAGGTAGCAACGGAAGGCGCGTGGCGTCATTTTAAACCCCCTTATTTTGCCTTTATGCGGCCTACATCTTGAAAATCATCACATTCGTGCCGCCCAGACCTTGATTATGGAGCAGAGCTACCTTGGGATTGCCAGACACCTGTCTTGGCCCAGCCATTCCTCTGAGCTGCCAGGAAAGCTCAGCGATCATACGCCCGCCGGTAGCACCTATGGGATGCCCGCAACTGACCAGCCCCCCATCGGTATTGACCGGGATCTTGCCATTTATCTCAGTATTGCCCCCCCAGACAAAGGGGCCACCTTCACCCTTGGGGCAGAACCCCAGCTCCTCGATGGCAAAGATCTCCCCGGGGCTGAAGGCATCATGAACCTGGGCGACATCGACATCTTTAGGCCCCAGGCCGGACATCTCGTAAACCTTCTTGCCCAGTAATTCAGTAGGGCCCTCGGCAAGCATTGGCTCCCCCTTTTCATATATCGGGGTCCCTCCAGCCCAACCCACCAGGAGCACCGGCCTAGTAGTATACTTTTTCGCCTTCTCCCTGGAACAGACCACCGTTGCTGTGGCGCCATCGGCATTGGCTGAGCACATATACATGGTGATGGGATCGGCAATCATCCTGGAACTCATTATCTCCTCTAGGGTATATACCTGTTGGTATGTAGCATTGGGATTAAGTCTGCTATTTCTGTGAGATTTCTCCGCAGCCCTACCAAAATGCTCTGGCTTTGTCCCGTAAGTGTGCATGTGTCTTTGGGCCGTCATAGCATAGGTCCCAGGGAAAGGCATCAAGCCCATAAGGAAGGCATAAGACATATCGCTCAGCTCCCCCCCCAAGGGCACCATGCCCCGAGGCATCTTCTCCACGCCGATAACCAAGGCCATATCGTAGATGCCAGCCGCTATCATATCCCCAGCCAGCATCACACCACGGGACTGGCTGGCACAGGCTACCTCCACATTGGTCACCGGGATGCCCGTCATCCCCAGCTCAGCAAAGCAATCCGCCCCAGTGCCCATCGGCTGATTAACATGGGCGCAAAAGCCCGCTTGAATATCTCTAAAATCGACTCCCGCGTCCTTAAGGGCCATCAGCCCTGCCTCTCGGGCCATCTCCACTGGATTCCTCCCGGTAACCCTACCAAACCTGGTTATCCCAACACCTAGTATCACAACCTCTTTTTCTGCCATCCTGTTGCCTCCTCCCCCGATAAATCGGGGTCTAGTTTGAGACCGGTCTAAAGGCGTAAGCCATCACCTCGTTGCCCTCACCATCCTCCCGCGCCTTCCAGAAATAAAGCTCCACCTCCATGCCGACCTTTACCTTATCAAGGTCGATATCGGTTATGAGACTTATAACACTCACCTTCTCCGGCAGCTCCACGTGGGCGGTGATGAAAGGCGCGGTTAACGGCGTTCCCGGGTAGCTTGTTCGGGCAATGGTATAGGTGAAGATCTTTCCTCGAGTGCTGAGGGCAACCTCATCCATGTCCTCGCTATAACAATTGGCACAGACCACCCTTTTAGGGTGAAAATACTCACCGCACTTTTTGCACCTGCTGCCAATAAGATAGCCCTCCTCTTCATCGGTATGCACCTTAAACAGGCCCTCTTTTATGGGCACCTTCTTCTTCGCTTCACTAGCGCCCATAGAAACCTCCTTTTGAAATTATAGCTATAGGAATAGTTAACACAAATACTGTGCACTAAATGGCGTAAGAAGTCAATAATTTCCCATGCGCACTATGAGGAGATGGACGTGCAGGTGCTAGGGCGGGCGAAGCCCTTTTCCTTGACTACCAGCAGCAGCTATGCTAACGTCACTCTGTCCAATGTTCAATAAGTAACGAGGAGGTGATTTATGTCTTTGGTTATCTATGAGAAAAAGGGTAGGATCGCCAATATTACCCTGAATCGTCCTGAGAAGTTGAACGCCCTCAATCCTGAGCTTGTCAATGAGTTAGCGAAGACATGGGTGGATTTCAGGGACGATGAGGAGGTGTGGGTGGGTATCCTCACAGGCGCGGGGAGGGCATTTTGCGCCGGGGTCGATATCGCATCGGACTTGGAGATGTTTGAGGCGATGGGGAGCATCCGTCCGACAAGGGTGGGCTCTTTGCTGAAAGAGGCGCCCGCTTTCCGTGCATCTCCTGCAAGCTATGAGGTCTCAAAACCCATTATTGTAGCCATCAACGGATATTGTCTTGGTGGAGGCTTGTGGCTGGCGCTGGAATGCGATATAAGGATTGCCGTTGAGAGTGCTCAATTTGGGATTCCGGAGCCGAGGTTGGGCATGCCGGCGACATTTACCGCGCTTTTCCAGCACTATATCCCCCGAGGGGTCGCCTATGAAATGCTCATTACCACCGATAGGCTCAGCGCTCAGAGGGCCTACGAGGTGGGCTTGGTGAACCGGATAGTTTCCCCAGAGCAACTTCTCCCTGCGGCAACAGAGATGGCGGAGAAGATCTGTCAACAAAGTCCTCTCGCAATAAGAGCAGTAAAGGAGCTGCTCCAGAGAGGCAGGGATATGAGCCGCCCTGATGCCATGTCTCTAACAGACCATGTAATTCACAACCTAATGGGCACTGAGGACATAATGGAGGGGTTCAAAGCCTTCGTGGAGAAGAGGCCACCTACCTGGAAGGGGAGATAGCACTCATTTTCAAACCTGGGGCAGTGCCGCGGCTTTTCCCTTTCAGAATCTGCGAAGGTGAATTATACTAATACAGAGGAGGTAGAGCATGGATTACGAAGACATCATATTCGAGAAAGAGGAGGGGATTGCTACTATTACGCTAAATAGGCCGGAGAGGATGAATGCCTATAGCCCCAAAATGAGATTTGGGATAGCTAGGGCCATCGAGGAGGCGGCGGACGACCCGGAGATCAGGGTGTTGATTCTGACCGGTGCCGGCGACCGCGGCTTCTGCACCGGCAATGACTGGGTGCTACAGGCATCCCAGAACCCCGCCGATGCCGGACTGGGGGAAAGGTATCGCTTCAGCCCTCTGGGATGGCTGGCTGCCCGAGTTCACCGGCTGGACAAGCCGTCCATCGCCGCGGTGAATGGCGTCGCTGCCGGGGGAGGCTTCGGTCTGGCTCTATCCTGCGATTTCAGGATAGCATCGGAGAACGCCAGATTCGGCCCGGTATTTATCAGGAGGGGGCTCGCCCTGGATACAGGGGTGGCCTACTTCCTACCCCGCCTCGTCGGGCTGCCCAAGGCCCTGGAGATATGCCTCAGCGGCGATCTCTTGGATGCGCGGGAGGCTGAGCGCATCGGGCTGGTGAACCGTGTTGTGCCCTTCGATGAGCTGATGAAGGAGGCAAGGAGCTTCGCCGCCAAGCTGACAAAGCAAGCTCCCATCGCCGCTCAAATGACAAAGCGACAGATATACCGGGCCCAGCTTTTAAGCCTGGAGGAGACGCTGGAGTTTGAGACCTATCTCCAGCAATTCTGCATTAATAGCGAGGATGTGAAGGAAGGGGTTGCGGCTTTTATAGAGAAGAGAACCCCCGAATTCAAGGGAAGGTAGTCGTGAAGCAACTAACCAAACTTTTTGAGCCGGGAAAGATAGGCAAGCTTGAACTTAAGAACAGGCTGCTGTGCGCCCCGCTGGGCGCTCTGTGCGATCTAAATGGGATTTTCACCCCTCATGGGATACGCCAGGCCGGGGAAAAGGCTAAAGGAGGGGTGAGCCTGGTCAACTGCGGCTCCAGTTGCGTCCTCTATGAAGGGCGGGCACCGGTTCGGGCGGCCAACTGGGATGATAAATATATTCCGATGCTGCGGGAGGTTAGTGACATCATCCATCGGCATGGCGCCAAGGCAGCCCTCCAGGTGGTGCATCACGGAAAGGCACTGAGTCAATGGCGCACCTACTATGAGCACCCCGAGGAGATAGATGTGGTTGGGCCTTCGGCAATACCGTGGGTATGGAACAACGTGGCCCCGCGCGAAGCGACCAAGGAGGACATCGAACGCCTGGTGGAAGCCTTTGGCGAGGGTGCCAGGCGCATAAAAGAGGCGGGCTTTGACCTGGTGGAGATCCTAGGCGGCCATGGCTATGGGATATGTCAATGGTTATCTCCGCTGACCAATCGCCGCACCGATGAGTACGGGGGGAGTGTGGAGAATAGAGCCCGCTTTGCCTGCGAGGTCATCTCACGCGTCAGAGAGAAGGTAGGTCCTGATTTCCCCATCAGCTTCAGGGTTAGCGGCAGCGAGTTCATCGAGGGCGGGATAACCATAGATGACATCGTTCGTATTGCGCCGCTCTTTGTCAAAGCCGGCGCCGATGCCCTGCATATAACCGCTGGCGCCATGGAGTCCACCAACTACACAAATCCCAGCTACCTATTTGCGGAGCCGCCGCTAGTGCCGCTGGCTGAAGCGGTTAAAAGGGCAGTCGATGTCCCTGTCATAGCGGTGGGCAAGATCGGCGATCCCTTCCTCGCTGAGAGGATACTCGAGGAGGGAAAGGCAGACTTCATCGCCATGGGCCGTGCCCTGATGGCAGACCCACAGCTACCCAACAAGGCGAGGGAAGGACGATTCGACGAGATTCGTAAGTGCATCTATTGCAACAACTGCTGGGATGTGGCGTGGCGACAGAGGGTCTTAAAGCATGGCATTACCTTCGCCTGCACCGTCAACCCGGCGCTCTTCAGGGAGGAGGAATTCGAAATAAAGCCCACAACCTCGCCGAAGAGGGTGATGGTCATCGGTGGTGGGCTTGCCGGCATGGAGGCTGCCATAACCCTCGCTGAACGGGGGCACCGGGTCTCGCTCTACGAAAAGAGCGACAAGCTCGGTGGGCAATGGAACATCGCTGCAATGGGGGAGGGCAAGGACATATATAACACCGTGACCCAGCGTATGCTTCACGACCTGGCGCGAACCGGGGTTGAGGTTATCCTGAACAAAGAGGTGACTGCCGAGCTGGTGCGAGAGCTCAAGCCAGATGTCGCCATTGTGGCCACCGGGGCCGCACCACGGGTTCTGGATGTGCCCGGTGCCGATGGACCCAATGTGGTCCAGGCGGCGGATGTGGTCGCCGGCAGGGTCAAGGTTGGCGACACAGTAGTCGTAGTCGGGGGACGCTATCTGGGCATGGAGACGGCCCTCTCGCTGGCGAAGCAGGGTAAGAAGGTTTCCCTGGTCACCGAACGCGAACTTGGCCGCAATGGGAGGTGGATTGAACGTAACATCAAGATGACCCTAAAGGACAGGCTGATCGAGCATGGCGTCTACATACACCCTTTCTCGCCGGTGCGGGAGATAAGAGAGGGCGGCGTCATGGTGGTGCAGGCCAGGGAGCTCACCTTCTTGAAAGCAGATACCGTGGTCCTCGCAGTGGGCTCAGTATCACAGAACAGGTTGATTGAGGAGCTGAAGGATATCGTCGAGGTTCATGCCATAGGGGACTGTGTGGAGCCACGAGACGCTATGGAGGCTATCGGCGAGGGCGCTGAGCTGGGGCGCCAGGTCTAAAAGAGAGGCAAGCACGATCTTGAATGATGAATACTACATGAGGAAGGCTTTGCGTCTCGCCCGAAAAGGGTTGAGAAAGACGAGCCCAAACCCCATGGTAGGGGCGCTGATCGTGAGGAATGGTGAAATAATTGGCCAGGGCTATCACCATCGCTACGGTGAAAACCATGCTGAGATCAATGCTATCCAAGACGCTCGAGGGGAGATAAGTGGGGCAACCCTCTATGTGACCCTGGAACCCTGCTGTCATTACGAGAAGAAAACCCCTCCCTGTGTGGATGCGCTAGTAAAAGGCAACATCGCAAAGGCAGTTATAGGGACGGTTGACCCGAACCCCCAGGTAAACGGCAAAGGCATTGAAATCCTCAGACAGCGGGGGATAGAAACAAAGGTCGGGGTTCTGGTGGAGGAATGTTGTAGGCTCAATGAGGTCTATTTTAAGTATATTCAAACAGGTCTCCCCTTTGTCACCCTGAAGTTCGCCCAGACTTTAGATGGGAGAATTGCTAGTGCCACCGGAAATTCCCACTGGATAAGCTCCGAATCATCCCGAAGATTGGCACACAGTCTTCGCAGTCTCCACGACGGGATTCTGGTAGGGGTAGGGACCGTCTTAACCGACGACCCTCAGTTAACGGTACGCCTGGTCAAAGGGAGAAACCCCATTCGCATCGTCCCTGACAGTAGATTGAGAATCCCGCTAAGCTCTAGGGTCCTTGAAGATCAGGATGTCGCTCCTACCATAATTGCCGCTACATCGCGGGCCGATGGAGAGAAATTGTTCTCCTTGAAGGGGATGGGGATCGAGGTGCTAACGGTTGATGAGGACGAGAAGGGCGAGGTCGACCTGAAGGACTTGCTCAAAAGGTTAGGAAAGAGGGGGATTTCCTCTATCTTGGTGGAAGGGGGAGCGCGGATTATCACCTCCTTGCTCCACCAGGGGCTTGTAGATAAGGTGGTAATAGTCATCGCTCCTAAGATCATGGGGAAGGGGATTGAAGCTGTGGGAGAGTTGGGTATACGTGATGTGGGTCGTGCTTTGAAGTTATCCTTTGTTAGGGCATACAGGAGGGGAGAAGACCTGGTCATCGAAGCAAGGGTTAAAGCGGATGCATATCCTTGACAAGGTCCTTCCCTTCATGATAGAGTGGTTTTGGATGAAAGGAGAAATATGATGCGAGAGAAGGTAGAGGAGGTTCTAGCCCAGATAAGGCCCAATCTGTGGGCTGACGGCGGTGACGTTGAGCTGATCGATGTTGAGGATGGTATCGTTAAGGTGAGGCTCACCGGTGCCTGCGGTGGATGCCCGATGCGCACCATGACTCTACAGGGTGGCATCGAGCGAATCCTCAAGGAGCAGGTGCCCGAGATCAAGGAGGTAACCGCCGTCTAGGGGGATCGAAGATACTCAATGTAAAGAAGTCTTAGTTGGTTCTTTCTCAGCCATTTTTCCCCATCCTCGTTATTAATAAAATTGAGAATCCTTTAATTTATTAATCAAACCATTTGAGTCTTTGCCTGGCCCCGACAGGTCGGGGCTCTACCCCAAACCCCGACATGTCGGGGTGGCCCCAGGGATCACGTTGCCATACACACCCATAGTACAGCCATTATATAACCCTCTCATACTCCATGTGTCACCCATCTATCTGAACGAGATCACGATAAAAGACTCTTTTGGTGAGAAGGGGTAGACCTAAAAGAGACGCCGATATATAATACCCACAGCTTTATGCCATCGAGATAGCCTTTTCTTACGGGGGTAGCAGTGAAGCTCAGTATTGTCATACCGGCCTTGAACGAAGAGGCGAATATAGGCGAATTGATCACTGCCCTTCATGATGTAGTTGCGCTAATTTCGCCTGAATATGAGATCATCCTAGTTGATGGTGGCTCGGTGGACAAGACCAGAGATGTGGCAGAGCGGCTTAACGCAAAGGTGATAGTTCAGAAAGGGAGGGGTTATGGAGGGGCACTTAAAGAGGGGTTTGATGCTGCTCAGGGCGAGTACATCTTGACTTTAGATGGCGATCTATCGCACAGCCCCGCTTTTATTCCCCAAATGTGGGAGGCAAAAACCGAGGCGGAAATCGTGGTGGCATCGCGCCACGCACCTGGGGGCTCGGCCGAAATGCCGCGGGTCAGGAGGCTCCTTAGCAGGATGCTCAACAAGGTTTTTACCACCGGGCTTTCGCTTCCCTTAAAGGACATCTCCAGTGGTTTTCGTCTTTACCGATCTTCGCTTCTACCCAATCTGGCTCTCAGTAGCTCGGACTTTGATATACTGGAGGAGGTTATTGTTAAGTGTTATGCTCAGGGTTGGAGGGTCAAGGAGATTCCTTTCCACTATTTGCCCAGAAAAGGGGGCAATACCCATGTGAAACTGCTGAGGTTTGGCATCTCCTACCTGAGAACCTTCAGGCGCATGTGGCGCTTGAGAAACTCGATCCTCTCAGCAGATTACGATGCGCGAGCCTTCGACAGCCGCATCCCCCTTCAGCGGTATTGGCAAAGGCGCCGCTACAAGATTATCACTGACCTAGCAAGGGGAGCGGGTTCCACCTTGGATGTGGGCTGCGGTTCCAGCAGAATTCTAATAGGTTTGGAAAATGGCACCGGCGTTGATATTCAAATGGCTAAGCTCCGTTATATAAGGGGGTATGGAAAGCCATTGGTCAATGCCTCCATCTATGCCCTTCCCTTCAAGGACAATGCCTTTGATTGCGTAGTCTGCTCAGAGGTTATCGAGCATCTCCCCCTGGGGGAGGAGCCCTTCCTTGAGATGTGGCGGGTGCTAAAGGGGGGAGGCAGGCTCATTATGGGAACGCCAGACTATGCCAGCGCCTGGTGGAGGGTTATTGAGCGGCTATACGGCCGCTTTGCCCCTGGAGGATACGCTGAGGAACACATCACCCGCTATTCAAAAAGCAGCCTGGTAGAGCTTCTTGAAGGGCAAGGTTTTGCCCTGGAGGAGGTTCATTATGTTTGCCATTCCGAGATGATCCTGAGTTTCAGAAAATGATAGAAGGCAGTGTCTGATCTTCGCCAAAAATCCGCCAATTCCCTATTGACAATTGGGGGGAGGGCATTAAAATAGGGCGACGAGGGGGAGACGATGCATTATCAGACAGGAGAGGCGAGACTGAGGCGGCGACGCAGCAAGGATGCTATCGCTTTGGCTATGCAGGGTCGGTGGGAGGAGGCCATCGATGCCAACAGGAGCATAATTGAGGTCTTCCCCAAGGATATAAACGCCTATAACCGGCTGGGCAAGGCGCTGGCGGAGCTAGGTCAGTATGACCGGGCGAAGGAAGCCTATATGAAAGCCCTCGAAATCGACCACAAAAATAACATCGCCAGAAAGAATCTTCGGCGATTGTCTCTACTGAATGAAGCGCAACTGGCGCCAGGAGGAGATCGCCATAAGGTTGCCCCTCAGCTTTTCATCGAGGAAACGGGTAAGGCTGGGGTGGCCAGTCTTGAGCAACTGGCCCCAAGGCAAGTGCTCGCTAAGGTCGCCGCAGGTGACCCGGTCTACTTGAGACCGAAGAAGCAAGGTCTCATGGTGGAGAATAAGCTTGGTGAGTATCTGGGACAGGTTGAGCCAAGGATTGGGGTGCGCCTCGCGAGACTAATCGAGCGGGGCAATCGCTATACGGCGATGATCACCAGTTCAGCGGACAATGGAGTGAGGGTGATTATCAATGAGGTATTCCAGCATCCCAGCCTGGTAGGACACCCCTCCTTCCTGGCTAAGGGTTATGATGGCTTTAGATCATATGTTAAAGACAGTCTATTAAAGTATGAACTGGATGAAGACGATGGTTTTGAGGACAAGGATTATCACCTGGAAGGGGAAGAGGAAATAGAGCCCTTGCCTGAGGATGACCACCTTTTAGCCGGTGATGAGAACGAGAATATCCTCGAGGAAGAATGAACCCCCAAAAGCAGCGCAGGGCAAGGCCACTTTTGTCATGCTGAGCATGTCATGTCATTGCGAGCCCTTCGCCTTCTGTCATTCTGACCCTGAACGAAGTGAAGGGGAAGAATCTCAATATACGGCTCAGGATAAACTCCGCGAAGCAATCTCATTGCACCCTTTGAGATTGCTTCCTCCCCCGACAAGTCTGGGTCCTCGCAATGACGAGCGTAGGGCGACCCCTCAGGGTCGCCCTTATATTGACTAGATTCCCCTTTTGACGAGCTCGGCGAAGCGTGATATTCTTTTGCTAATAGGCTTCATTAGTGAGGAGACCTGATGGACATCGGAGCTGTTAAGCCAGTGGACATTGAAGAGGAGATGAGGGGCTCATACCTCGATTATGCGATGAGCGTTATCGTCTCTCGCGCCCTGCCCGATGTGCGCGATGGGCTAAAGCCGGTGCAGCGAAGGATCCTCTATGCTATGGGGGAATTGGGGCTCACTCATACCGGTGCTCATAAAAAGAGCGCGCGCATCGTCGGCGAGGTGCTGGGCAAATACCACCCCCATGGCGATGCCCCGGTCTATGAAGCTATGGTGCGCATGGCCCAGGATTTCTCCATGAGGTATGTGCTCATCGATGGGCAGGGGAATTTTGGCAGTGTGGATAACGACCCCCCGGCGGCGATGCGCTATACCGAGGCTCGCCTCTCCCCCATCGCCGAGGAGATGCTCTTTGACATCGATAAGGAGACGGTGAATCTAGTGCCTAACTTCGATGGCTCCCTAAGAGAGCCCGCCGTCCTTGCCTCAAGGCTTCCCAATCTGCTTCTCAACGGTGCCTCGGGAATCGCCGTGGGTATGGCTACAAACATCCCACCACACAACCTCAGTGAGATCTCAGATGCCATCTCCCATCTTATCGATAACCCCGAGGCTGCGGTGGACGAGTTCACCGATTTCATAAAGGGCCCCGATTTCCCAACTGCGGGCATTATTTTCGGTCTGGAGGGGATCAAAAACGCCTACACCACAGGTAGGGGTAAGATTGTGGTCAGAGCCAGGGCTGATATCGAGGAGATCGCTAAGGGACGCCATCGGATAGTGGTCACTGAGCTTCCCTATCAGGTAAACAAGGCGGCGCTGGTGGAGAGGATCGCAGAATTAGTCAAGGGGAAAAAGATCGAAGGGATCGCTGAGCTGCGCGATGAATCGGATAGACAGGGGATGCGCATCGTTATCGAGCTGAGGAAAGATGCTCAACCGGGGCAGGTCTTGAACAACCTCTATAAGCATACGGCGATGCAGTCAGCCTTCTTTGTCAACATGCTGGCCTTGATCGATGGGCAGCCCAGGGTGATCAGCCTGAAAACGGCGCTTCAGCAATATATCAACTTCCGCCAGGAGATCATCGTTCGTCGCACTCACTTTGAGCTTCGCCATGCTAAAGAAAGGGCCCATATCCTGGAAGGGCTGAAGATCGCCCTCGATCACCTAGACGAGGTTATTGACACGATTCGCCGCTCCCAAAGCGCTGAGGCGGCACGGACAAATCTAATGAATTCCTTTAATCTGACCCAGGCCCAAGCGCAAGCTATCCTGGAGATGCAGCTCAGGCGCCTCGCTGCCCTGGAGCGCAAAAAGGTCACCGAGGAGTATACCGAGGTCTTGAAGACCATCGCTTACATGGAGGACCTCTTGGCCAACCCGAGGAAGATCCTCTTTCTGATCAAGGAGGAGATGGGTGAGCTGAAGGCAAAATATGGCGACCCTCGGCGGACGGAGATCGTTGAAGAGGAACCAGAGGAGTTCAGGGCGGAGGACCTGATCCCTCATCAAAGGGTGGTGCTCACCCTAACCAACAGGGGATATATTAAGCGGGTGCCCAGTGAAAGCTACAGGCTTCAGCTTCGAGGAGGGAGAGGGGTGATGGGTGCCCCAGAGGCAGGGGGCGTGCGCTTCCTCCTGGTCGCCGACACCCTCGATACCTTGCTCTTCTTCACTAATCGGGGTAGGGTATTCTCCCTTAAATGCTACCGTTTGCCTCAGGATACCTCCAGAACCGCTAAAGGGACACCTCTGGTAAAATTGACCTCCATAGATGAGGGGGAGCGGGTTACTGAGCTTCTGGCCGTATCAGGCTTTGTTCCAGGTGACTTTATGGTAATGGCTACCCGTTCAGGAGAGATAAAGAAGACCGCTCTTGAGGAGTTCGCCTCGGTCAGAAGTAGCGGGCTCATCGCCATGGGTCTGGAGAAAGATGATGAGCTGGTGGCAGCAAGGGTGGCTCAGCAAGGGGCCGAGGTCATCCTGGTAACCGAAAGGGGGCAGGCGATCAGGTTTGCCATCGCTGAACTCAGAGCTGCCTCCCGCACAAGCGGGGGGGTGCGCGCCATCCAACTCTCCCCAGGCGACCATGTGGTGGCTATGAACGTTGTCTCCCCTAAAGCCTACCTGCTTGTAGTCACCACCAATGGCTTCGGCAAGCGCACCCCGTTAGTCAATTATCGCCCCCAGGCTCGTGGCGGTCGGGGGATAAAGAGCATCAGCATTACCCCAAAGTCTGGTGGGGTTATCGCAGGGCACATTGTGGATCCCTCCGATGAGTTGATGATCCTTTCCGCACAGGGGAATGTGATTCGGATCAGGGTGGAGGAGATCTCGATTCAGGGGAGAATTAGAAGAGGGGTCAGCCTTATGAAACTGGATGAGGGGGATCAAGTAGTTGCTATCGCAGCGTCGCGCTAATGCCCCCTTGGTGGAGCGTGGAAGAGTTGGCAGATTTCTTTAATAACCTGCTATTTGCTTTTATCCCCATCTTCATTGCTATGGATGCGGTGGGCGTATTGCCCATCCTCCTCGGGCTAAGCGAAAGCATGATGGCAAAGGAGCGCACTAGAATGGTGCGCTATGCCATGCTTACCGCCTTAGGCCTAGGGCTTGGTTTCATTGCTGTGGGCAAGCTCGTTTTCATCCTCATGGGTATCGAGGTTGCCGACTTCCTCGTCGCTGGGGGGCTAGTCCTTTTTATACTGGCAGCCAGGGAGCTCATCACGGAGAGGAGGGAGATTCCAGCCGATGGGGAGATGATCGGTATTGTCCCCCTCGGCACCCCGCTGATAGTCGGCCCAGCGGTGCTTACCACCCTGCTTCTGCTCATCGACCGATACGAAGGCGCCTTGGGGATAACCGCGGTGATAATTGCCTTTATCGCCAACCTGACCATTGCCTGGCTGATCTTCGCTCAGGGGAATAGGATAGCCAGCTTCCTGGGGAGGGGAGGGCTCAGGGCAGCCTCCAAGATCGCCATGCTGCTCCTCACTGCAATCGCTGTAATGATGATTCGGGAAGGCGTTACACAGATATTGGAGACGCTATAACGACTCGACCCCTCACCTAACCCCGATAAATCGGGGAATAAGGTGAGGGTGATAGCTTTTAGGGCGGAAAAAATGAAGCTCATCTTTATGCACGGCTCGGGTGGCTCCAAGGAGGCATGGCACTATCAGACGAAGCACTTCCCCGATGCCGAGGCTATCGACCTCCCCGGCCACCCCGATGGCGAGCCCCAGACCAGCGTTGAGGGCTATGTGGATTGGCTCAGGGACTACGTCCATGAAAAGGGCTATCGTGATGTGGTGCTCGCAGGCCACTCCCTGGGCAGCGCCATCGCCCAGCTTTATGCCCTCAAGTATCCCGACGATTTAAAGGGGCTGATCCTCATCGGCGCTGGGGCCAGGCTCAAGGTGCACCCCATGTATCTGGAGATGCTGGAGAAGGCGAAAAGCGACCCCAGCATGCTTGAGGAGTTCCTGGAAACGGGATGGGAGCTTATCGACCCCGAGCTTAAGGAGGTGCTGTGGCGGAGGTCTCTGGAGAACGGCCCCGCGGTGTTTCTCAACGATATGCTCTGCTGCGACAGGTTCGACATCATGGAACGGGTTGGGGAGATCAAACTGCCCACTCTGGTGCTTTGCGGCAGCGAGGATATAATGACCCCGCCGAAATACACCAGATACCTCACCGATAAGATCGAGGGGGCCAGGGAGGTGATTATCGAAGGGGGCACTCATATGGTCTTCGCCGAGAAGCCCCGGGAGGTTAACCAAGCCATCGAGGACTTTTTAAGCAACTTTTAGACAGGATTTCCCACAAAAAGATAAAATTGCATAAGAAACCATTGACAAATCACCGAATCTGCACTAGAGTATTGACAACTAGCTTTATGCTATGATATAAGGGTGATACTGAGGCAGGAATTTGGTGAATCCCTCTTATTGGGCCAATGGGGCAAGGCTGGAGATGTAACCCTGAGGCTGGATGAGCCAACCTCGACATGTCGGGGTGGCATCCAGCCTTTTTATTTTATATTAGTTGCTACCCTCCTGTCACCCTGAGCCCTTCGTTTTCTGTCATTCTGAGGGAGCGAAGCGACCGAAGAATCTTGCTCAGGGTAAACTAAGCGAAGGGTCTAAAGAAGATTAGGGATTCTTCGCTACGCTCAGAATGACAGGGAAACGGATACATTAAATGAAAGGAGAGAAGAGATGAAGAAAAGGTTTGACCCATTATGGCGCATTGTAGTAGCACTTCTTCTAGTGTTTGCTCTGGCGTCCGTGGTAGCGTTGAGCGGCGCTGTGCTGGCGGCAGCAACCACCACTATCACCTCCATTCCCGATTATGTGAATAGCCTCACCTCCATCACTGGCACGGCAGTCGCTACTAATGGCACTGTCACTGCGGTGAAGGTGCGGATCTACTGCACCAATACCCTTAAGTACTGGAACGGCAGCACCGAGACCTGGGTAACGAGCTCAGCCACGTGGAACGATGCGGAGCCGACAGATGACGCCTGGGATGAGGCTACCGAGCCTTGGCGTATCACCACCACTACAGCAGACGAATTGCCAACATGGACAAATGGCTATACCTATAATATCTATGCCCGGTCTTATGATGACGATGGCGCTGGTGTTGTAGTCACGGAGAGCTTCATCTACGACATCACCGATCCAACCAACACCATCGATGACATCCTTGAGTATGTCAATGAGCTTACTGCTATCACGGGCACCGCAACCGATACTTCGCCGTGCAAAATCGCTGGGGTGGAGGTGAGAATCCAGCGCGGCAGCGATAGTAAGTACTGGAACGGCAGCTCCTGGGTAACCACAGAGACATGGCTCGATGCCACAGCCTCAGTTGGCACATTCGATTCCGCCAGCGAGGGCTGGAAGATCACCACCACTACATCCTTGCCGAATCGCCTACCAACAACATGGGGCGAAGGTGTAACCTACACCATCCGCGCCAGAGCAACGGATAAGGCAGGCAATACAGGCACCTATGACACAGAGAGCTTCACCTACGAGACTGCAGAGCCAGTTACCACCATCGGTGCCATCCCCAATTATGTCAACACCCTCACAGAGATCACCGGCAATGCTACCGATACCGGTGGCAAGCTCGCCGGGGTGAAGGTGCTGATCCAGCGCGACAGTGATGATAAGTACTGGACTGGCACATCCTGGGTAGTGTCTGAGACATGGATCGCTGCCACAGCCTCAGATGGCGCATTCAATTCCGCCAGCGAGGGCTGGAAGATCACAACCAATACCACGCCAGCCTTGCCCACAACATGGGGAGATGGCGAGACCTATGCCATCCAGGCCAAAGCGGAGGATGTCGCAACCAATGTGGACTCCACACCAGCTACGGAGAGCTTCACCTACGATACCACCAAGCCAAATACCACCATCACTGACATCTCGGCCTCTGTGCCAAGCCTCACCGAGGTCACTGGCAACGCAACCGATACTCCGCCGGGCAAGATCGCCGGGGTGGAGGTGCTGATCCAACGCGACAGTGATGATAAGTACTGGAATGGCACATCCTGGGTAGTGTCTGAGACATGGCTCGATGCCACGGCCTCAGATGGCGCATTTGATTCCGCTAGCGAAGATTGGGAAATTACAACCACTACCTCGCCAGCCTTGGACACAACATGGGGAGGTGGCCAGATGTATAACATCAAGGCCAGGGCTGAGGACGCTGCAGGAAATGTGGACGCCTCCCCAGCAACGGAGGATGTGACAATTGGAAGCAGAGGTCTATTGTGGTGGCATTGGCTGCTGATAGGGCTAGGCAGCCTGATCATCGTCGTCGGCATCATCCTGTTCTTGGTTCGCCCGAGGAGGCCACCTGCTCTCCCTGAGGAGGGCTACGAAGAAGGGTTATAAGAGCTTCTTTGGCAAGCGGGGTGCCAGCGCTCAAGCCCGCACGCGGCGCAGCGACCTAAGCGGCAGTCTTCGGTTTCTGCGCCGCTAAAAGTATTCTGGTATTCCCTTTTCAAGAAGGCAGGGTCGACGCCAACATCGATGTGAGCCCAGGGGAGTGTTTCATCCAAAGGGCGCTGGCGGTTAGCGTAGAAAGAGGGGGCGAGCCCACATTCATCAAAGGCTCGGCCCCATCTTTCATATTCGAAATATTCGCTCCAGGCATCGAAGGTCGAGCCCTGTTGAGCCGAAGGCTCGGCTCGACCTGTCGGCCGCCAGGCACGATATATCACCTTCCAGAGACGGCGGTCGCCCCGTGCCAGCACCCCTTCAAGCAGGCTTATTCTGGGGTCTTGCCACGATAGACGCACCCCCAACCTTTTCAAGCCAAGCCTGAGCACTTCAACCTTAGCATTTAGCTCCTCTTCAGTGCTCTGGGCCACCCATTGAAAGGGGGTGTGCGCCTTGGGCACAAAGGCTGAGGCGCTCACCCGTAGATGAAGCGCTTTCCCTCCGGGTTTTCTCCCCGCATGACAAATCTGGCGCACCAGATGAACGATGCTTTCTATATCATCGGGAGCCTCCGTGGGCAGGCCGAGCATGAAATAAAGCTTAACGCTGCTCCAGCCCCTCTCCGCAGCCACCTTCAAAGTTCGGAGCAACTCCTCCTCGGAAACGCTCTTGTTGATCACGCGGCGAAGTCGCTCGCTGCCCGCTTCAGGGGCAAAGGTCAATCCTGCCTTCTTCCCAGAGATAACGCAATCCATCAACCTTACCGAGAAGCTATCGATGCGCAGGCTGGGCAGCGATAGCTTGAGGTAATGCTCTCGATACCGCGCTGATAGTGTGCTAACCAGGCTCTCAATATCTGAATAGTCGCTGGTGCTCAAAGAGAGCAGGGAAAGCTCATTATAGCCACAATTTCCGAGCAATTCGTCCACAGCCTCCAGCACCTCCTCTTTGGGGCGCTCCCTGAGCGGGCGATAGATGATGCCAGCCTGGCAGAAGCGACAGCCCCTGGTGCAACCCCGCTGGATCTCGATCGCTGCCCGGTCGTGAATAGTCTCAACAAAAGGAACCACCGGCTTGGTCACCACCGGGGGCAGCTTCATAAGGATGCGTCGCCTGACGCTTGGGCTCACTTCCGGGGATACAGGCATTATTTGGGAAACGGTGCCATCACCATGATAGTCAACCTGATATAGAGTAGGCACATAGACGCCGGGAATAAGCGCCAATTCTCGCAATAGCTCTTGTTTCCCGTGGGAGCCGTCAAACTTCCACCGGCGAAAGGCTTCCAGTAATTCTAAGAGAACCTCCTCTCCCTCGCCAAGGACGAAGAGGTCGATAAACTCGGCCATGGGCTCGGCATTGAGGGCACAACTACCACCGGCGATGATCAAGGGGTGGGAATCATCTCGCTGGGAGGCAAGCACCGGTATCCCGGCCAGGTCAAGCATATTGAGCACATTGGTGCAAGTGAGCTCATAGCTCAGGGAGAAGCCAATGATGTCGAATTCCCTCAGGGGGCGCTTTGATTCCAGGCTGAAGAGGGGGATGGAGGCTTTCCTCATCTCCGCATCCATATCGACCCAAGGGGCATAGACACGCTCAGCAAGGGCCTTGGGCTGTCTATTGACCAGGTCGTAAAGGATGGATAGCCCCAGGTTGGACATACCGATTTCATAGAGGTCTGGGTAAGCGAGCGCCAACTTGACATCGATGGCATCCCAGTCCTTGGTGATGCTGTTCCACTCGCCCCCGGTATAGCGGGCAGGCCTCACAACTCTGGGCAGAATGCGATCTAGATAGACCATAGCGCTCCCATTATAACAAAGCTTTGCCCTTTTGACATCCTGGGAAGGAAATGGTAGAATTTCTCCCAGCAGTAAAAGGGGGTGAAATGGAAGCGAAGAGGGCCAGGACTACACCAGGGCGAGCAATAGCGTCGCTGGTGTGCGCTATTGTCGGTTTCTTTATTCTCGGAATTGTCCTCGGCCCCATCGCGATAGCCCTTGGAGTGGGAGCTAGGAGGAAGATCCGAGAAAACCCAGAGCTGGGAGGCGAAGGGATAGCAACCGCCGGCTTGGTGATCGGCATAATAGATACGGTCTTCTACGGCTTGCTATCCTCGCTGTCATTGTGATCGTCATCGTCGGCGGCGTGATGGGACCAGACTCGGAGCACGAGGCTACGTATAATGCAGACGGGGATAGTATTCAGACGGCGGTGCTCGCCTACTATGTCGACTACGGCGCGTGGCCGACGGTGGATGCTAATGGCGACGCGGGCAATCCAATCGACATGGACAAGCTGATAAGCCCACCTGGGGGAGGGCTTCCCTATTTGAATTCGATACCCGAGTCAGCGAGCGCCACTAATTGCTCTGTAAGCACCTGCGATGGCAGCTACACTTGGTACGTTGACGAAGGCGATAATTTCCAAACTGCTCAGTACCCGTTGGGGACTGTTTATGGGGTCTGCACTGCCGCTGACTGCGATTACTCGTGTACCGACTGCGATGGCAAGGATGGCGAAGGGTTTGGCGGCGTCTATCCCTGATATGAATGCAAATTAAAGGAGGAAAGCAGGATTTACGCCATAGTTCAAACAGGAGGAAAGCAGTATAAGGTCTCCCCGGGGGAGACCATCGATGTGGAGCGCCTGCCGGCAGAGGAAGGGAGCACCATTGAGCTGGATCAGGTATTGCTTATCGCCGATGGGGAGAGGGTAAGGGTAGGCACGCCGGCCGTTGAGGGGGCTAAGGTCATCGCTGAGGTCCTCGGCGAGGGGAAAGGGAAGAAGGTCATTGTCTTCAAATACAAGCCGAAGGTGCGCTATCGCAGGATGAGAGGGCACCGCCAAATCCATACCAGGCTTGCCATAAAAGAGATAGTGTGCTAACATGAGTAGTGAAATGAGCGAGGTGGAAATCCAGCCTAAATCTTTACGAAGGCATTTTTTTATCGAAAAGCAAGGAAGAGGGCGAAAAAGTGGCGCATAAAAAGGGCGGCGGCAGCTCAAGGTTGGGGCGAGACAGCCAGTCGAAGCGGCTTGGGGTCAAGCGATACGGTGGTGAACAGGTGTGCGCGGGCACGATCATCGTTCGTCAGCGGGGCACCCGCATCAAGCCGGGCAACAATGTGGGCGTGGGGCGGGATCACACCCTCTTTGCCCTCACCGATGGCAGCGTGAAGTTCGAGCCGGCATCAAAGGATAGAAAGAAGGTGAGCGTTTACAGTGCCTAATCACCTTCCATTGGTAGAGCCTGTTTATTTGTCATTGCTTCAATATTGTGGTTAAATATAGAATTCAAACCGAAGGGGGGATTACAGTGAGGAAATTAGTAGTTGTTTTTCTAATTGTAGCTCTCGCGGTGGCGTTTGCAGCGCCAGCCACTTCAGCGGTTCAGCCTCTGGGGAACCCCGGGAAGACAACGCCAAATGACCTGCCGGTCATGCAGCTACCTAGTGAACTTTTGGCTGGTGGCCAATCGTCACCCACTGGTGGCAACCCACAGGGTACACCACCAGGTCAGGCTAAAAAGCCTCCCCCAGGGCCAACCGCCAACAAATGGGCGGTGGTGGTCGGCATCGCCGACTATCAGGGGACGGGCTATGACCTTTGGCACCCTGATGAGGATGCCAAGGAGATGAGGGACGCCCTGATCAACAAGTATGGCTTCCCTAAAGACAACATCAAGATTCTGCTAAATAGAAAAGCCACGGCTAACGCCATCTTGTCAGCGATAGATTGGCTGGCAGCTAAGGAGGATGCACAATCCACGGTGGTGTTCTTCTTCAGCGGGCATGGCTTTACGGTGGCCGATGCTGAAGGCTGGGATGCTGACGCTGAGTGGGATGAAATTGATGAAGGGATAGTGAGCCATGACTTCTACGGCTTGACAGACGGGCTTTTGAGGGAGAAGTTCTCAGCCTTTGAGACGCAAAAGTTCGCCCTTGTCTTCGGCTCATGCTACTCCGGTGGCATGTTCGATGACCTGAATGTTGACCTCCGGGCACCGGGCAGGGTTATTGCTTCCGCCTGTAAAGCGGACCAGTATGCATGGGACTATCTGCGTCTTGGTAACACCCTCTTTGGCTATTACTTCGTCGATGAGGGGATTCTCGATGGGAAAGCGGAGAGAAGCGTGCCTGCGGATGGAGTTTCTATGGAGGAGGCGCTGGCATATGCATACCCGCTCGTCACGGCGGAGCAGCCTAAATCGCAGCCACAAATCTATGATGGCTACTATCCTGAGCTAATTCCGTAAGAGTGATATGAAGAAAGACATCCATCCCAAATACAAGGAAGCGCAGGTGATTTGCTCCTGCGGCAACACCTTTACCACCGGCTCCACCAAGCCGGTGTTGAAGGTCGAGCTTTGTAGCAAGTGTCATCCATTCTTTACAGGGGAGCGGCGCATCGTGGACACCGCAGGGCGGGTAGAGCGCTTCAAGCGGCGCTACAAGATGGAGTAGATAAAAGCATGTAAAGCCAAAGGGGGGCAGTTCAGCTCCCCTTTTCATTTTGCTCCAGCTTTCGGAAAAAACAGCTCCTGTTTCCCGTGTGGCATACCGGGCCGGTGGCTTCTACTTGAAGCAAAAGGGCGTCCTCATCGCAGTCTTTGAAGATAGAGCGAACATCGAGGTAATTTCCCGATGTCTCCCCCTTGTGCCATAGTTCCTGGCGACTGCGACTATAGAACCAGACCTGACCCGTATTAAGCGTCCTCTTCAGCGACTCCTCATTCATATACCCCAACATCAGCACCTCGCCATTTGTCGCGTCCTGAATGATAGCCGCGATTAGCCCCTTTTCATCGAACTTGAGCATGACCCCTCCTAAAGCCTTACCGCTATCCCCTTCCGGGCAAGATATTCCTTTGCCTGGCGAATGGAGTAGGTGCCATAGTGGAAGATGCTGGCAGCAAGCACTGCATCGGCCTTGCCAATGACGATGGCTTCATAGAGATGTTCTAAGGTGCCTGCGCCGCCGCTGGCGATCACCGGAACTTTCACCGCCTCCGATATGGCACGAGTGAGCTCCAGATCATAGCCTGTTTGATGGCCATCGGCGTCCATGCTGGTGAGGAGGAGCTCGCCAGCACCTAAAGCCACCGCCTGCTTGGCCCATTTAAGGGCATCGATCCCGGTTGGCTTTCTTCCGCCATGGGTGTAGACCTCCCATTTCGAGCCGGGACCCAGTGCAAGAGGCCCCTCTAAAGAGACCTCCTTCTCCAGCCTCTTGGCATCGATGGCAACCACGATGCACTGGTTACCGAATTTGGTGGCTCCCTCCCTTATCAGCTCCGGGTTTTGAACTGCCGCGGTGTTGATGCCCACCTTATCGGCGCCCCCCTCCAGGATGCGGCGCATGTCCTCGACATTCCTCAAGCCGCCGCCTACAGTGAGGGGGATGAAGACCTGCTCTGAGACGCGCTTCACCACATCGATCATGATGTCGCGGGCATCGGAGGATGCTGTTATATCAAGGAAAACCAGCTCATCGGCGCCCTCCCTGTCATAGAAGGCAGCGAGCTCCACGGGGTCGCCCGCATCCCGCAATTGGACGAAGCTTACTCCCTTCACCACCCTCCCCTCGGTTACATCAAGGCATGGGTTGATTCTCTTGGTCAACATAGGTCACCCCTTTCGAAAGTTCACGGTATAGGCAAAGAAATTGCCAAATTCCTGAAAGGGCTCAAATCCTGCTTTGCGAGCCCAAGCGATGGTGGTCCTCCTTAGAGGATAATCGGGGTCGGGAAGTAGTTCTGAAATCGATAGCACCCCACCGGGGCACAGCACGCGGTTTAGCTCCTTTAGTGCAGCATCTTTATCCGGTATCTCACCCAGAACGGCGACCAGGAAGGCGAGATCGATGCTGTCACTGGCAAAGGGGAGGCACTCACCATTGCCCATTACCAGAGCCACATTCTCCAGCCCCACTTTTGCGGTCTTCTGCTTAAGCCTGGCTATCAGGGCCGGCTCGATATCGAGGCAGTATAACCTTCCCGAATCACCCACCCGCCGCGCTGCCTCTAAAGTCAAAAAGCCCCAGCCGGGGCCCAATTCCAGCACCCTCATCCCCTCGCGGAAGCCCATTTGGCCCAAGGTCTTTGAAGGATTTTGGGCTCGTCTCCGCAGGGGGTTGTTTATAAAGCGAGCCCAGCGCCAAGGTATAGGCCGGGGGTGCAGCTTGCGCATTATTCGCAGCCCCACAAGCCACCAGAAGAGGTAGGCACCGATTAGACTGAAGATGGCAATTAAGGCTGGGTGCATCTGGTCCCTCCACTACTCATGACCACCCACCACCGCCAGCGCCGCTTTCAAGTCCACCTCCCCCGTATAGAGCGCACGTCCCACAATCGCCCCCTCCACGCCAAGCCGGGCCAGCTTCTTTATGTGCTCCAAGGATGAGATACCACCGGAGGCGATGATAGGGAGATTCGTTTTGCCTACCAACTGGGCTATAGCTCGAAAAGAGGGCTCGGTGAGCGTGCCGTTGCGGGCAATGTCGGTATAGATGAAGCGCCTCACCCCAAGGGCAGCCATGCTCTCTAATAGCTCTATGGCAGTAACCGCTGTCTTCTCCCGCCAACCATGGGTCGCCACATAGCCATCCCTGGCATCGATACTAACAATGATCGCCTCGCCAAACCTGTGGCACGCCTCTCGAATCAAGTCAGGGTCTTCAATAGCCGTTGTGCCCAGGATGGCACGCCCTATCCCCAATTCAAGCACTTGCTCTATCACATCCAGTCGCCTTAGCCCCCCGCCTAGCTGAAGGGGAATTTTGACCGAGCGCGCCATTTCCTCGATAATGGAGGCATGGCAAAGCTCGCCCTTAGAAGCGCCATCGAGGTCAACGATGTGAAGCCGCTTTGCCCCCAGCGATTGCCAGCGCAGGGCGACCTCGATAGGCTCCTCTGAAAAGACCGTCTCCCTGCTATAATCGCCCTGATAGAGGCGAACACATCTTCCGCCCTTAAGGTCGATGGCGGGGATGACCTCCATATCGTCCCCCTAAACCGAACTTCAAAAAATTATGATACATCTTTAGTCCCAGGTCACCACTCTTTTCGGGGTGAAACTGGGTAGCCACCAGATTTCCCTTGATAATCACGCTGGGGAAACTGACCCCATATTCCGTCTCCCCGGCGATGATGGCCTTTTCTTCAGGGTCGGCGTAATAGCTATGAACGAAGTAGAAATTGGCACCATCGGGTATCCCCTCGAAGAGGGGATGAGCCATCCTCTGGCTTACCTGGTTCCACCCCATGTGGGGAACCTTGAGGTGAGGGGGCAATCTCCTCACCATCCCCGGGATAAGGTCGAGGCACCGCTGCCCGCCGCCCTCCTCGGAATTGCCGAAGAGAACCTGAAGCCCGAGGCAGACGCCAAAGAAGGGTCGATTTTGGGCGACCACTTGACGGATCGGGTCAGCCATGCCCAAAGCCTCAAGGCTATTCATGGTGTCCCCGGCGGCGCCAACACCAGGGAGGATAACGGCATCAGCGTTGAGCACCTCATCGGGGCTGCTGGTGACCCTGGCTTCATAGCCCAGCCCGGCGATGGCCTTAGCTACGCTGCGCAGATTCCCCGCACCATAATCAATTATCGCAATCATCTAACGGTAGGCCAGATACTCCCTTCCCAGAAGCTCCCTGGCTACAATGAGTTTCATCACCTCGGTGGAGCCCTCGGCCAGAGTGAAGGACCTCACCCCCCGGAGCGCTCTCTGCTCCTGGCATTCCTTGGAGTAGCCGAAGGCGCCCTGCCACTGCATAGCATCGTTTATGGTGTCAAAGGCCCATATCGGCGACAGCATCTTGGCCATCGCTACCGCCTTTGACACCTCAAAGCGTGAGATATTTCCCCCTTTTTGCTCCTTATCATATAACCATAATGCCCGGTAAGCCAGCAGTCTTGCCGCTTCGATCTTGGCGTAGTCCTCAGCCAGGGCGAACTGGAGCCCTTCATATCTGGCAATGGCCTGGCCAAAGGCCTGCCGCTGCTTCATGTAGTTCATAGCGTTTTCCAGGGACTTAGCGGCAGCCCCGGCGCACACCAAGGCGATCATCCCACGAGCAAACTCGTAGCCCTCATGCACGATGTAAAAGCCTCGGTTCTCCTCGCCGATGAGGTAGTGCCTGGGGATGTGAACATCATCGATGAAGAAGCCACCCCAGGAGATGCCCTCCCGGCCCAGCTCCTCAAGGTAGGTCACCTTTATCCCGGGCGTTCCCTTTATCGGCAAATAGAACAGGCTCATCCCTCTGGTGCCCAGCTCGGGGGTCATCTTAGCCAGGGTGACATAGCCCCCACCATGGCGCTCCGCCTCCCTGACACCACTGATATAGTTCTTCTCCCCCTTTACCACATATCCATCGCCATCCTTGGCGATCCTCGTTTTCATCGATGCCAGGTCCGAGCCGATGTCGGGCTCTGTGGTGGCCACACCGAGAAACGATTCTCCCCTCCTCACCATGGGCAGCACCTCCCCCTTTAACTCCTGTGTGCCATACTTATCGAGGAGGTAGCCCCAGGCGTTCTGGATCAAGAAAAAGGCCGGGATGGAGCAGCTTGTGTCAGCAAAGGCCAGCTCCTCGGCAGCGATGCCGGCGGTCACCGCATCCAGGCCCGTGCCCCCATACTTCTCTGAGATCGACATGGCAATAAGCCCCATGTCAGCCATCGCCTTGATCAAATCATCGGGGATCTCCCTTTCTCGTTCCATTTCGTCCAGTCTCGGAACAACCCTATCCCGACAGAATCTCCTCAAATTCGTTCGAAAAAGCTCCTGCTCTTCAGTAAAGCTAAAGTCCAGCAAATTTTCCCTCCTTTAAATCTCTTCATAGCGAGCTAGCGTGAAAACCAGGTCCGCCAGCCTATTGAGATACTGGAGCACCCTCTCGTTGGGCACCATTTTTTCGTTCTTAAGCTCCACAGCCCTTCTCTCCGCCCTCCTGATTATGGTTCGTGCCAGGTCTAAGGCTGCCGAGCCTGGGGAGGCGCCGGGGATGATGAAAAGCTTGGGCATCTCCATCTCTTTTTCGAACTCTTCGATCAGGGTTTCCAGTCGAGCCACCATCTCCTCAGTGACCACTTTATGCTTTGCCACCAGTTTATCATAGTGGTCAGCAACAGTAGCAAGCTCCGAGCCTACAATGAACAGCTCCTGTTGGATGAGATACAGAATATCCCGAATGCGCTCTTTTTTAGAAAGGGCTCGTGCTAAACCCAATGCGGAAACGGCCTCATCTATGGTGCCGTAGGCTTCACACCGGGGATCGCTTTTGGGAACCCGGCCCCCATAAAGCAGGCTTGTTTCCCCACTATCTCCCCTTTTGTTAAAGGTCTTCATCTCTGCCTCCCTTGATGGGCATTATATCACAGCGGCTCTCCTTGACAAGCGTAGGCCCTCTTGATAGACTCTGAATAATGAACGACAATCCCCCCACAAAAGGGCTGGTGGAAATCTTCACAGGCAGTGGCAAAGGCAAGACCTCTGCCGCCATGGGAGTTGTGTTGCGCGCTCTAGGACAGGGGCTGAAGGTCCACATCGTCTACTTTATGAAAGGCGATTATCCCTATGGCGAACGAAACATTCTAGCCCACCTACCCAATGTCAGCTTCCAAAGCTTCGGGCATGAAGACTTCATCGATCCACAGAATGTGAAAGCGGAGGAAAAAGAGCAGGCGAGGCAAGCGCTCAAGGCAGCTAGAGGGGCGATCGCTAGCGGCGACTTCGACCTCGTGGTGCTCGATGAGGTAAACCTCGCTGTCGCCTGGAAGCTCCTCGAGGTTGAAGATGTATTAAAGCTCATCGAGGAGAGGCCGCAAAATGTGGAGCTTATCCTTACCGGTCGCCGTGCCGACGAGAGGCTTATCGAGAAGGCGGACCTGGTTACCGAGATGGTGGAGGTCAAGCACCCCTTCGAGAAGGGGATAAAGGCGAGGAGGGGATTCGATTATTAGATAGTTTCGGAGTGTAATGTGTTTGACCGGCAAAAGCTCGAGAAGATTAAGCAGCGAAGAGCGGAGTGGGAAAGGAAAGCCTCGCAGTCTCCAGAGAGGCGAGACCACTTCGTCACCACCTCTGGAATACCCATTGAAAGGCTCTATACCCAGGAGGATATCCAGGGTCTTGACTATCTAAGGGATGTGGGCTTCCCCGGCGAATACCCCTTTGTCCGTGGCATTCACTATACCGGGCATCGGGGGCGGCTGTGGACGATGCGCATGTTCGCCGGCTTCGGCACCGCTGAGGAGACCAATGAGCGCTTCAAATACCTCCTTGAGCATGGGGAAACAGGGCTGAGCGTCGCCTTCGATATGCCGACCCTCATGGGCTACGACACCGATGCCCCCGAGGCTAAGGGGGAGTTCGGCAAGTGTGGTGTGGCCATCTCCTCCCTTGCTGATATGGAGGTGCTGCTGGATGGCATCCCCCTGGATAAGGTGACCACCTCGATGACCATCAACAGCCCGGCTGCGGTGATCTGGGCGATGTACATCGTCGCTGCCGAGAAGCGGGGCATACCTATGAAGAAACTGGGGGGCACGATACAGAATGATATCCTTAAGGAATACTTCGCTCAGAACGAGTATCTCTTTCCCCCCGAGCCTTCGGTGCGCCTCATCGTGGACACCTTCGAGTTTGGCACCAAACACCTGCCTTTGTGGAACACCATCAGCATCAGTGGCTATCATATTCGAGAGGCAGGAGCTACCGCCGCCCAGGAGCTGGCCTTCACCCTGGCCGATGGGCTAACCTATGTCCAGGCTGGGATAGAGCGAGGGCTGAACATCGATGATTTCACCCCCAGGCTCAGCTTCTTCTTCAATTGCCATAACGACTTCTTCGAGGAGGTCGCCAAGTTCCGCGCCGCTCGCCGCATCTGGGCCCGGGAGATAAAGCAAAGGTATAATCCCCAGAATGAGCGCTCCCTGTGGCTTCGCTTCCATACCCAGACTGCGGGCTGTTCCCTGACAGCGCAACAGCCTGAGACCAATATAGTCCGGGTCACCCTTCAAGCCCTGGCTGCGGTGCTGGGGGGCACCCAGTCGCTGCACACCAATTCCATGGATGAGGCCTGGGCTCTCCCTGGGGAGAAGGCATCCATTATAGCACTCAGGACCCAGCAGATCATCGCCCATGAGAGCGGGGTCACCAATAGCGTCGACCCATTGGGGGGCAGCTTTATGATAGAGGCGCTTACCAATGAGATGGAGGAAGCAGCTTATGATTATTTCGAAAGGATCGATTCCCTTGGTGGTGTGATCCCCGCTCTGGAGCAGGGTTTCTTCCAGCGGGAGATCGCCGAGGCTGCCTACCGCTATCAGAGGGACATCGAGAGCGGCGAGCGCATCATTGTCGGTCTCAACGATTATGTGATCGATGAACCCTTGACCATTCCTCTTCTGAAGATGGACGAGGAGGGCGAAAGGAGACATCTGGAGAGGCTGAATCGAGTGCGCCGCGAGCGGAGCTCCCGGGAGGTGGCACAGAGGCTCGAGGAGTTGCGTCGTGCCGCGCAGGGGACGGAGAACCTCATGCCCTACATCCTGGAGGCGGTGCGGGCCAATGCCACCCTGGGCGAGATCTGCGAGGTGTTTCGCGAGGTATTCGGGATATACAAACCTGCGGAGGTTTTATGAAGAAAGGAGGAAAAGGATGATTACCCTGAGCGTAATCAAAGCTGACGTCGGTGGCTATGTGGGGCATTCCAGCTCTCATCCCAAGGTCCTGGAAAGGGCTAAAGAGTGCATGGAAAAGGCATTGCGCGACAAGCTCTTGGTCGACTTCCATGTTACCAGATGTGGCGATGACCTCCAGCTTATCATGACACACCAGCGAGGCGAGGAGGATGAGGCGATCCATAAACTCGCCTGGGACACCTTCCTTGAGTGCACAAAGGTGGCCAGGGAGCTAAAGCTTCACGGGGCGGGGCAGGACCTTCTCGCTGAGGCCTTCTCCGGCAATGTCAAAGGCATGGGGCCCGGTGTTGCCGAAATGGAGATCGAGGAACGGGGGGCGGAGACGATCATCATCTTCATGGCTGATAAGACATCGGCCGGGGCCTGGAACATGCCCCTCTACAAGATGTTCGCCGACCCCTTTAACACCATCGGGCTGGTCATTGCCGAGAACATGCACGGGGGCTTTCGCTTCGAGATTCACGATGTCAAGGAGCACAGGAAGATCACCCTTAACGCCCCAGAGGAGATCTACGACATGCTTCTCTTCATGGGAGCACCATCACGCTATGCCGTGAAGGCAGTTTATCACCGCGGTTCTGACGAGATCGCCGCCGTCTCCTCTACGCAGCGCCTGGCGCTGATTGCCGGCAGATATGTGGGCAAGGACGACCCGGTGTGCATTGTGCGCTCCCAGGGTGAGTTCCCCGCAGTGGGGGAGGTGCTGGAACCCTTCACCAACCCTTTCCTGGTGGAGGGATGGATGCGGGGCTCCCATCACGGTCCCCTCATGCCAGTGGCTCTTCGCGAATCTAATCCAACCCGATTCGACGGTCCGCCACGGGTGATCGCCGCCGGCTTCCAGCTTTCGGGAGGCAAGCTGGTGGGACCGAGGGATATGTTCGATGACCCCAGCTTCGATAAGGCGAGGCAAATAGCTAACGAAATCGCTGACTACATGCGTCGCCACGGACCCTTCGAGCCCCACCGCCTACCACTGGAGGCGATGGAATACACCACCATGCCCCAGGTGGTGAGAAAGCTGGAGGGGAGATTCGTCGCCCTTGAGTGATGAGGATGCCCAAGCTCCTGCTGGCAACAAACAACCCTGCTAAGGCGCAGGAATACTCGCTGCTTTTAAAGGGAATTCCGTTTGAAATCGTTACTCTTGCTGAGCAGGGCATCGAATTGCAAGTCAGGGAGACGGGGAAAACCCTGGAGGGAAATGCCACCATTAAAGCTAAAGCCTACGCCACTCAAGGTAACCTGCTCACCCTCGCCGATGATTCGGGGCTTGAGGTGGCTGCTTTGGGCGGGGAGCCCGGTGCCCTCTCCGCCCGCTATGCAGGGGAGGGCGTTTCAGACAGTGAGAGGATCGAATATCTGCTGGCAAAGCTTCGTCTTATCCCCTGGGAGGAAAGAGCAGCTTGCTTCAGGTGCGTAATCGCCATTGCCATGCCTGATGGGAAAATAGAACTATGCCAGGGAGAGTGCCGGGGCACCATCGCATTTGAGCCCAAGGGCGAAAATGGCTTCGGCTATGACCCCATCTTCTACCTCCCGGAATCGGGCCGGACAATGGCTGAGTTATCCATCGAGGAGAAGAACGAAATAAGCCACCGAGGCCGGGCGGCGAGGAAGGCGCGCCAGATTTTGGAGCGGCAAATTCTTCAAAAGGGAGAATCGAGAGAAACCAAGGCCACGAAAAGTTCAAAAAACAGCGAATGAGGAGAAAACAAGGCTACGAATAGTTCGAAAAAGCTTTCCGATTCCTTTCAGCGCCCCATAAACTACCTCAGAATATCGGTCACCGACCGCTGCAATCTGCGCTGCATCTACTGCATGCCTCCTGGGGGCATCACCCTCTCGCCCCGTGGTGAGATACTTCGTTATGAGGAGATTCAAGCGGTGGCTCAGGCAGCAGCCGCTTTGGGCATCAATAAATTGAGGCTCACCGGGGGCGAGCCCCTGCTGAGGTCGGGACTACCCCATCTGGTGGGCATGCTCTCCCAGATCGAGGGCATCAACGATATAGCCCTGACCACAAATGGTGTGCTCCTCAGACAATATGCTGCCCCGCTTAGAGAGGCTGGGCTAAGGCGGGTCAATGTGAGCCTTGATACCCTTAAAAGGGAGAGATTTCATCAGATCACCAGGCATGATAAGCTAGGCGATGTCCTCGATGGCATCGAAACGGCAAAAGAGGTGGGGCTTGACCCGGTCAAGGTGAATATGGTGGTAATGCGGGGGATAAACGATGACGAGGTGCTCGATTTCGCCTGCCTGACCCTGAAAGAGGGGTGGCATGTCCGCCTTATCGAACCGATGCCTTTTTCGAGCTGTGGGGCCACCTTACAATTTGTGCCCATTTCCGAAATACAAAAGCGCCTCCTCTCGCTTGGAGCTCTTGAGCCTTGCCTACCCAGTCTTGGCAACGGCCCTGCCAAATACTTTCGATTTCCCGGGGCAAAGGGAACGGTGGGCTTTATCACCCCGCTCAGTGAACACTTCTGCTTCAATTGCAATCGCCTGCGCCTCACGGTAGACGGAAAGCTTCGCCCCTGCCTGCTGAGCGATGAGGAGGTGGACCTTAAAAGTCCGCTGCGCCGTGGGGCATTGCCGGAGGACCTCAAGGGGTTGATCCAGCAAGCGGTGGCCCAAAAACCGGAGCGCCATCACCTATCAGAAGGGATTTTCCCAAAGGGGCGAGCAATGTGCCAGGTAGGAGGTTGATGATGATTGAGGTCTATGCCGATGGAGCTTATAACGCAGGTCTAGATCAAGGCGGCTGGGGAGTCGTTATTCTTGAGAATAGCCAAAAGCGCGTTTTCTCAGGCATGGGCAAGAAGACGACTAATAATCGCATGGAGCTTACCGCTGCCCTGGAAGCCATCTTACACACTCAGCAAGGTTCGGAAGTAGTGGTATATACAGATAGCCAATATCTTTTTGGTAGCATGACCAAGGGCTGGCAAAGGCGCGTTAACCGTGACCTTTGGGACAGGTTGGACGAGGCTGTTAGCGAACGCAAAGTGCGGTGGGAATTGATGCGCGGGGATACTAAAAACCCATTCCATAAAGAAGCTCATAACCTAGCGACCAATTTAGCAAGTCGAGGCGAAACGCTCCAGCCTGTGCCATTGGCAGATGAAAAGAGAGGATTGGAAGTTCGGATGGTAGATGTGAGCGAAAAGCCCCTCACCGAGCGGGAGGCGGTGGCCAAAGGCCTGGTGGTGATGAAGCCTGAAACCATATCCCTGATGAGGGAAGGAAAGATGGCGAAGGGGGATGTCCTTGCCACAGCTCAGGTGGCCGGGATCATGGCAGCAAAGCAGACCTCCCAGATCATCCCCATGTGCCATCCCTTGATGCTCGATGAGGTAAAGGTGGAATTTAACTTTCCCCAAAATGGGGTGGAGATCACCGCCAGGGTAAAGTGCACCGGGAAAACGGGCGTAGAGATGGAAGCGCTCACCGCAGTGGCGGTGGCTGCGTTAACCATCTATGATATGTGTAAGGCAGTTGACCGGGGCATGAAGATCGAGGGGATCCGCCTGGTGAGGAAGAGCGGCGGCAAGAGCGGAACCGTCGTCCTCGAATAACGCTACCACCTTTTCGGCCCCCCCTGCACCTAGCTAACTCAATTGCGATATTTATTGGTTCTTGCATCTCTAATTTTAATGGGTTTTAGATGTTGTCTCTGGCGATCAGGGCAGCCCCTAACGCCCCTACGATCTGTGGCTCCTTGGGTAGCATCATGGGCAGACCCATCCTTTCCCCCAACTCCTTAATTATGGCGGTATTCTTTGCGACACCACCCGTAATCACAACATCCTTCTCGATCCCCACCCTGCTGGCGATCTCCAGTATTCTATCAACCACTGCTTTATGTAGTCCGGCGAGGATGTGCTCCTTGGGGACCCCTCGATGAATATGCGATATGACTTCAGACTCGGCAAAGACGGCACACCTGCTGCTAACCTCCTCCTGCCTCTCTGCCCTCAAAGCCAGCTCGCCCATTTTGGCTAAGGGAACACCCAGCAAATTTGACATTGACTCCAAAAACAAGCCTGAACCTGCGGCACACTTATCGTTGGTCACGAAGGATTGAACCCTACCCTGCTCGTTCAATCTTATTGCCCTACTGCTCTCAGCACCGAGGTTGATCACCGTTCTAGCTGAGGGGAACAGCCAAAGGGCCCCCCTCGCCTGACACACCACCTCGGCGCTCCCTTTTTGGGCCAAAGAGACGCTCCTCCTGCCGCATCCTGTAGCTATGGTAAAGGTAATATCCTCAACGGAGAGAGCTACCCTCTTCAGTGCCTCAGCCATCGCCCTTTCGGAGGCTGCCGTCCCTCCCTCACCGGATTGGATCACGCTATGGTATAGTATTTCATTGTCTTGCAAAATCACCACGCTAATAGAAACCGACCCCACATCTATGCCCGCTACCGCCATCATGACCCCCTTCAGCCACGGAGCATTTCGATAAAGGCTTCGATATCATCCCTTTGCCTCTCCCTCTCCGTTTCAGTCTCCTCCCCTCTAAAGAACAAAACTGGCAAGCCTTCCCCTTCTAATTTCTCCTTCAGGTAAGGATACTCATAAAGGTGGCAATCGCAAGCCCTCAAATTGTGAATGATAACCCCCTTAGCCTCAGCCCCGCGCATCGCTTCCCTTACATGATCAAACCTTGCCTCAGGCCGCATCTTGCGGGGGCAGGGTATCCTTGCCAGGTAGCGCTCCGCCAGGGCGTCAAGGGGCTCTTTGGTGGTATCCACCGGGTTGAAGAAGTATCTGCTCCCCGTAGGCATATCGTCGGCAACAATGTTTCCACCGCACTCCTCGATGAGCTGGAAGAAATCGGTGTCATCGAGCATGCTGGCCGATACGAAGAGCCTAACCCCCTCCTTGGGGGCGTCATCACGGTTAGTAATACGATCCAGCAACTGGCTCAGCAGCCTGTTGTGGCTTTCCTTGGGCATCAACATGCTGGTGAGCACTATCTCCTGGGTCTCAACCCCTGAGAGGCGGGGAGAACCTTTTCTGAACTCATAGGCCTTGCTCAAAAGAGCCCTATTTTCGTTGTAGACCTCTATGGCACGAAGGAGCGATTCGCGGGTGATCTCCTTACCCGAAAAGTTCTCCAGGGATTCCTTGAAGAGAATAAGCTGCTTTAAGAAGAAGTCTACCCCATGGGTGCTGATCTTCTGGGGAACCTCCAGAAAATAAATATAGGGGAGTTTGAAGCTCCTCTTCCAAAAGCCATACATCGCCCTGATCATGTCGCAGACATTGGGTACCACCAGTCCATCCAGATAATCATACCTTCCCTTCAGCGCCTGATCAAAGCAACTCTTAGGATAGGGACAAACCTTAACCGGAAAATGGAGGTCTGCCTCTGTGGTTTCCTCGTGCTCCCCGAGGATCCTCACCGGGAGCATGTCGGCGGCATAAATAATCTCCTCGGGGACATTGCAACAAAAGACCCCCATGACCCGCTTCCCCGTCTCCAGCTTCCATTTGATTATCTCTTGATGGCGGCTCTGACGATATTGCCTAAAATCCTCTATCATCTCCATCACCTAGCAAGCAACCTCTCAATGAAGGCATCCAGTCTCGTTTTCACCTGACCCTCGGCATAGGTTCGCTCATCAGCCATATCACACTCGATGCTCAGGTTCGGTATCCCGTGCTTATCGAGGGCGTTTTTGAGCTCCGGTTGAAGGATATACATCAGCCGGCAGGAGGGATTGTAGGATAGGATCACCCCGTCCACCTTATAATCCCTCACTATATCCAGGGTCAATTCAATGCGCTCCTCAATCCCCGCGGCGTAGGGTCTGCTGATGGCGGAGGAGATGGCCATGTCCTTTATTGGGTCGTCATGCTGGGGGGGAAGGGATTTTTCATGGCGGAAGTAGATATTCTCAATGGCAACCACGCCGCCGAAGTCCTCAAAATAGTTCAGCAGCGCCATGTTATACCAGAAGGGAAGCCCGCTCCAGAGAAGCCTAAATTTCTCCTCGGAGACGATCCCAACCCCCTTTTCGATGCGCTCCCTGACCTCGGCGCGCAGCCTATCATAGAATTCGTCGCACTCCTTGGTGCCCGCCATATAGAGGCCGGGCCAGACTACGGTATAGGCATCGCCTGCGCCAAGGGGGGAGGGGATGGCCTTTCGCATCTCATAAATCTCCACCTGGATATCGTGGGAGCGGCGGGCGAGAGCGATCTTCTCCCTCAGCCGATCCCGGTTTAGTCTGGTGCACGTCTGCTCCTCTAGAAAGGCGACAAACCCTTCCAGTTGTTCCTCGGTATAAAGGGCATTGGCGACCGCGGCGCAGCCCCCCTCAGGCTGACAGGGGGCATCGATTACATACATGGGGAGGTTCAGGGTGCGGCTCATGGTGGCAAACCAGCCCAATCTGGAATCGCAGCTAAAGCTGTTCACCACCAGGAAATCAGGCTTGGCCAGACCTCCATAGGGGGCTTCGGGGGCCTCCTCCCCTCCCAGCAGGTAGCCCATAAGGAGCCGGGCATAGCCGCAGACATCCTGGGAAAATCCCGCCTTCTCCCCGGCACGGCAGAATCCCGAGGAAAGCCTCTTGGAGGCGCATACCGTGGCGTAGTTCTCCAGGTAGACGGCATCTATGTCCATAGCATCAATGATCTCCGACGGTAAGTTGTTGCTGCACCAGGCCACCTTCCTCTTCCCTGCCCTTTGCAGCGACTCCGCATAGTACTTCTTCCTCATGGCCGGGACCTCTAGGGTCGTCTGTAGATGCTTTTTGGCGCTAGTTGAGGTTACCATTTCGCTTCCTCCTCTCCCCTCAATGATGCTCCTTATTGCAGCTTATCATGAGCAAAAAGGGCAGCCCCCAGTGCCCCCACAATCTGCGGCTCCGGCGGCAGCAGCACCTCCATTCCAGCCTTCTCTTCAACCTTGCGCACCACGCCGATATTCTTGGCGATTCCCCCGGTGATCACCAGATCCCTTTCTATTCCTACACCGCGGAGCAAATTGTAAACCCTTGTAGCGATGGCAGCATGCAGCCCGGCAAGGATATCCCTTTTGTCCCTTCCCTCTCGAACCAGGGAGGAAACCTCGGATTTGGCGAAGACGGTGCAGGTGCTATCGATCCTGATTTCTCCTCTTGCCTCCAGCGCCAGCCTGCCCAGATCCTCGAGGCGGAGTTCCATCACCCTCGCCATCAGCTCAAGGAATCTGCCTGTTCCCGCGGCGCACTTGTCGTTCATCACAAAGTTCTTAAGCCTCCCCCTCTCATCACACCTTATCGCCTTGCAGTCCTGACCTCCCATATCTAGTATCGTCCTCACCGATGGAAAGAGCCAATTTGCCCCTCTGGCATGGCAGGAAAGCTCGGTTATCGTCTCATGGGCAAAGGGGACGATTACCCTTCCATAGCCGGTTGCCACGATGCATCCAATATCGCCGGAGCGCAGGTCTGTCCCCTTGAGGGCCTCATCCATGGCGCGGCGGGCTGAAAAAGCGCTCTCCGCCGCGGTGGCAATTATGCTATAAGAGAGGATTTGGGCATCCTTTAGAAGGACGACCTTGGAGGTTGAGGCCCCTATGTCTACTCCGGCTGTTATCACTGTTCCTTTCTGCAAACTGAGTCCCCCCGCCTGATACTATCATCCTCCCCCCTATCTTACCCTGATGACTCTTTGAGAGCAAGGGGGAAGGCAGCTATCAGGCTAAAATAGTATAATATCACACCTAAGAGCGGTGATGAGCGATGTTAACCCTATCTGCCTATGCCGGGGAGCTCCAGGCTTGACAATCACCACGAACAAATGCTAGGCTTGCATAAGCCGCCATATACCAAAAAGGACCTGTCCTGAGTTTATCGAAGGAGGTGAGCGTGAAATACAGGAACTTTCTCATTATCGGTCGCATCATTGGGGTCCTGGCCTGGATTGTGGGGATACTTACCTTTTTGCTTTTCCTGCTAATCGGCGTCACTGCGGCAGGTGCCGAGGATGCCGAGACTGCCCTGGGTCTCCCGGTGATGATTGTCATGGGCATTATCTCGGGCTTCCTCAGCTTCCTATTCCTTTATGCTTTCTCGCGGATTATCTATGTCCTGGTGGATATCGAGGAGAATACCAGGGCAGTGAGAGGAGCCCTGAAGAAAAAAGGGCAAATAGCACATGAGGCCCCCTTCACAAACACCCACGAGACAGCCTGATGTTCAGGGACCGGGCGGGGTGGTGATCCTGGAGCAGAACCAGATAATTGGCTCTAATGCCATCCGGGTTACAGCCTTGAGGCCGTCATGTTTGCTGATGAGATGTGCCAGGGGTGGGCTGCTTCCATAGTAAAGGGAGACAAGCAGTCGTCCCGCCGGGTTGGGGAGCAGGTATTGGTCTCTGAACTGGCGCAGCACCTCTATCTCCCCTGCCAGCGGTGTGCCATAGGCTGCGGTGGCGATGAAGCATTCACCTTTTTCTTCTAGCAGGATATCGTCGAACCACGCCTTCGGCTCGATGGCACCATCGTCAGGCTCCATGCGTAGCGTAATAATAGCATAATATGCCGTAGGTAGAGTAGGAAGGTAGATTAGCGATTTGGCCCAGGTAGTCTGATTACCCGACAAAACAAGGGGGGCCTCTAGCAGGTCCACCCCATCCGAATCCTGGGTCATTACTGACACGTTGCCAGTAGCATTGCTGATTTTGATGTAGGCCACAACCCTATAGGCTGCGAGCGCTTCTATGAGCACGGTTTGCGTATAGCTACTGTTAGCTCCATATATATATGCGGAACAGTTGCCTGAGTGAGCGTCTGTGCTACGCCCCGTGTACTTGCCGGTAGACGTCCAGTTATCCGGCGCTCCCGTACAATTAGAATCAGGTGGTTCTTCAAAGCCCGGGTTTTGAATTAGATTTTCCGGGGCGCCCCACGGTACGCATGCTGTTAAAAGCAATGCAGACACTGTGGCAAGAAGAACGATCGCTGCCAGGATGACAAACGAGAGCCTTTTCATGCCCTGCCTCCTGTTCCCCGATCCAGGGGTCAAAAACATTATACTACATTTTCACGCCGCAAGCCAGCCTCTGTATTCGTCCAGTACATTAGTGACACATAACTTCCTTTCGACGGGCTCAAGGCAGGCCTTGTCATTGCGAGCCCTTCCTCTTCACTTCCTTCCTGTCGTCAGGACTCAGAGCTTTGGCCTTTTGTCATTCTGACCCTGAGCCCTTCGCTTTCTGTCATTCTGAGGGAGCAAAGCGACCGAAGAATCTCGCTCAGGGTAAACTCCGTGAAGGGGAAGAATCGTTCGACTGAGCTCACGACGAAGTCTTAACATACGGCTCAGGCTTCGCCCTAGAGGGCTCAAGCCCGAAGGGATAAACTCCGCGAAGCAATCTCATCCCCTCCCCCTTGAGCCGACCCCGATGCATCGGGGCGACCTGTCGGCCGACGGGAGAGGGTTGGGTGACCCCGATAAATCGGGGCTCCCTCTAACTCCCTCCCGCCAGGGGAGGGAAGATTTCTTCTATCCCCCTCTTCCATGAGATTGCTTCCCCCGAGGCCGACACTTCGGCCTAAATCGGGGTCGCAATGACATAGCGTCACCCTGACCCTGAGCGGTAGCGAAGGGGAAGGGTCTCGGAGATTCTTCGCCTTCGGCTCAGAATGACAGCAGCCTAAGATAACCCCCTACCCCGATGTATCGGGGAGGCGTCACCCATCGGCCGACCCCGATACATCGGGGAGCCGAGCCTTCGGCTCTATCTGAACGAAATCATACCCTTAAGCATCTGACCCCGAGGCATCGGGGACCCTAAATTAACCAACAAAGAAATTGTGTCAAAAAGCTATCCCCTATTGACAATATTAGACAAAAAAAGATAAAATAAGCGAAAGCAGGAGAAAGCAGGACATAAGTAGCTCTTTTGGCGAGATTTACCCTTCCTGGAAGGGCTGGGGGCTTGACAAATGTGCAAAAGTGTGGTAGCATTTTATTGTAGAGGCGAAAGGACTTCCTAAAGGAAGTCCTAAAGGGGGTGCGAAGCGGAAGGTTTAAGTGTAGGAGCTCTGAGGTTGGGTAAAATAAAGAAAGGAAAGGGGGTGATTTGAGATGACAGCGCTTATCGGGGCTTTGGTCGGGCTGCTGGCTCCAGTTGCGCTCGTCCTTACCGAGACTGCCTCTTACTTCGCGGGCGTTGTGGCTGGTACCGCAACAGGCATCCTCGCACCGGTCATCGCGGCTATCCTAGCCATTCTCTAAGCTGAGGGCGTCTAGGCAGCACCGAACAAATCGCAAGCAACCATGAAAGGGAGGCGGTTCGCCTTTCAGGTAGCTTCATCCTTCCGTGGAAGGATGAAGAACCGCAAAAGAGAGAGATGGGTCCCGATCCTTCCGTGGAAGGGCGGGGCCCATCTCTTATTTTCATCCGCTTCACGCCTCAGCGCGCACCCTCATCACGCCGTCATAAGAGAGTAATGTCAAAATGCCTCTGGATTTCCACGAAATGTCTATCAAGAGTATAAATCATAGCATCGTTTTCTTTTGCTACGGTTGCGATGTAACAATCACTCAGCCCGATATTCTTACCTGCCTTTCTTAACTGGAAGGATAAGATGCCAGCGTTTTCCCAGGACTCGGGCCCTTCAGCCAGCAGAGGGAAGACATCGGCAAGGTCCTTCATAACATTTACCCCTTCCTCTGTCTTGGCTCCCTGAATGAGTTCCGCGATTATTAGTTTGAGGCAGCGGACCATGCCAGAATCGATAAGCTCATTGACTTTTTTGTGAACCTCCTCTTCGCCCCTGAAGTAGCTTATCCAAATAGAGGTATCTACTAAGACCAACCTATCCGAGACGCTCATCACCATGACGCAAATCCTCTGCTTCTATCTCGAACTCCAGACTCCCGGCCGAACTTTTGATATTCTCCAGCTTTCTCTTCCTGATCTCTTCCTCAATGGCAATAGTTACAGCACGGGTCTTACTCTTGGCCCTGGTTACCTTCACCAGCTCGTCAACAAGCCCCTGGGGTAATGTTATGGTAGTCCTATACATATATTTCCCCTTCATAATTATGCTATATTATAGCATAGAAAAGAGAAATAATCACCCTCACCCCTCTATCTATCTGAACAAGATCGAAGACATGATGAAATATTGACATAATGAAGATTGTTTATTAACAGCGATTGTCACTCTGAGCGAAGCGAAGAGTCTATAAAGAGATTCTTCGCCCAGAGGGCTCAGAATGACAAAAAAGTAAAGTTGCTAAACGACCTCATAATTTCGTATTGACATGCCTTTACATAATATGGTATAATATTACAGAAAATAAGATAATATAGTTCAATATATAGCGGAGCCTGGGGGGGGGTTGGGATGGAGAATCTAATGAATCTTTTCACGGACATTGGTCACCAGCTTGGGGACCTGGTGGCTGCGGGTCAAACCCTCGTTGACGGCTTAGGCTCGGCAGTCTCGGCGCTGACCCAGCTTGCCAGTTTGGTCGGCCAGGTTATTGACTTCCTGCCGTCGCTTTCGTCTTCACCCCCAATGTAATGGCAAGCTCGCCCCGCTCTGCCCCGACCCTGTCGGGGTGAAACGGCCCGCCCCATTTCCAGGGCTTGACCCCGATAAATCGGGGTGGTAAACTGGTGTTAGTCTGAATATGGGGGTGAGGTTGAGCCCTATCCCAAATGGACTTCACGCATTCCTTAAAGACGAGCGTGGCCAGGCCGAGATCATCCTTCTGCTGGTGCTTTTGCTTTTTGTGGGGGCTGTGGCGCTGGTGGCTGCAATCCTTCTTTTATCAGGGCCAGCCCTTTTTCTCTACATCTGGGGGAGAATCTTCCCCTTCTTCCGCGGCATAGCCGAGTGGGGAGCGAAGCGGCGTAACTTCTTCCCCTTCCTTATCCTCATGATCATCGTGATAATCGCCCTCATCTTACTGCTGGTAATTTCATATCTGCTTTCTGCAAATGTTCATGCGATATTCTTTCTCCTGTTTCTGCTTTTCATTCTCTTCCTGGCAATTGCAGCTATTATCTTCGTTGTTCCCGTGGTGCTGGCGATAATAGCGTGGATAATAATGCTGTGCCACTGGATATTCGACCGCTTCAGGACAAAGATTTCACCCCCCAAAGCGCCACCCACCGAGGAAGAAATTGAGCTCGAGGAAGAAGAGACTGAGGAAGCCGTGGAAGAGGTCGAACTCGAAGGTGTTTTCCTCGTAGAGGAAGCCGAGATTGAAGAGCCGCCTCCGCCACCTGAAGCCCCTCCCTCTGCCCCTATCCGCTTTCTTCGCCGGCTGAAAGAGGGCACTCAGCTAGACATAAGCTGGCTTTTGAGCCACCCGCCCCTGCGCTGGCTTACCCGCCGCCCCAGGAAGTGATGCCTTCAACGGTGGCTCTATATAATAGAGGTTGAGGAAGGATAGAGAA
>JACUUT010000036.1 GCA_014859165.1 Dehalococcoidia bacterium | reverse complement strand
TCATCGATGAAAAATCGAATAACAGAAAGCCTGTTGGCTCGGGTTTGGCAGAGCCAGGTATTGCGCGATAGGGAACTGGTCACTGTGGAGGGTGAGTGGCTCCATGTGATCTACCCGGGGAGGACAAATAGTGAGGATGGCCCTGATTTTCACCATGCCATCATTGCCACCAAGGAAGGGGAGCTTCGGGGGGATGTGGAGCTTCATGTTAGGTCCAGTGGGTGGTGGGCGCATGGACACCATCGAGACCCCCGCTATAATGGGGTGATCCTTCATGTGGTGATGTGGTATGATAGAGAGGGGTCCACAGTGCTTCAAGATGGCAGGGCTGTGCCCATCCTCGCTTTGCACCCCTACCTGGAGGATTTGGAGTTTTCCGCCCTTCTCGCATCCCCTAGTGAGCCTAGTGAGCCTTGCGGTGATGTGGCGGCCCGCCTTGGCGATGCTCTAGTGGGGGAGCTACTCGATGGGGCTGGGGAAGAGCGGTTTCGCTCGAAGGCGAGCTATTTTCGGGCGGAGCTTGCCCGAAAGGAGGGAAACCAGGTGCTCTATGAGGGGCTGATGGGGGCTTTGGGCTATAGTAGGAACAAAGAGCCCTTTGAGAAGCTGGCTTGTCGCATGCCATTAAAGACTTTAGAGGGGATTGCGCATGGCGAGGGTTGGGGGAGGCGCGGGGCAGTGCTTGGGGCAGCGCTCTTGGGCGAGGCGGGTTTAGTAGAATGGCACCTCTCTGGGGTTCGTCCCCGGAATATGCCCCAGCGTCGTATCGCCGCGGCCGGTTATCTGCTCGCCCGTTACCTAGAGAGGGGACTGGTTCAAGGGTTGCTCCAGCTTCTCAGGGAGGCGGATGCAGAAAGTGGGCATCGCAGGCTAGAGCGAGGGCTGATGATCAAAAGGGATGAGTATGGGGCGCTAATCGGACAGGGGAGGGCTCGGGAGATGGCGGTGAACATCCTTTTGCCCTTCTCCTTTGCCTGGGATGAGGGGGAGCTAAGGGAGCATGCCCTTGCGCTTTATAGAAACTATCCTCGGCTTGAGGAAAACCGGATAACAAGTCAGATGAGGAGGCAGCTTTTCATGGGATGTGGGGTGGTGAACTCAGCGAGGCGCCAGCAGGGGCTGCTCCACCTTTATAGGAGCTTTTGCGTGGAGCGGAAATGTTCCCTGTGTCCTTTCATGTTAGCTTGAGGTTGGGAGCAACATCGAGATCCCAGCCTGAGATTTCGCCTGCTTTGAGGTGAAAGTAGCCGCAGGAGGCGATCATGGCGGCGTTATCGGTGCACAGGATGGGGCTGGGGATGAGAACAGGGATGGGGGAGCGCTCGGCCATCATCTGGCGAAGGGGGCGGTTAGAGGCGACGCCACCACCGAGGATGATCTGCCTCGCACCCAGCCGCCTTGCGGCAGCCACCGTTTTGGTGACCAAGACATCGACCACCGCTTCCTGAAAACTGGCAGCAATATCGGCTTTTTCGCTCTTTTCCGAAAGATCCGCCACCAGGCGGAGCACTGCGGTCTTCAGCCCGCTGAAGCTGAAGTCGTCGCTTCCCTTGAGCCAAGGGCGGGGCAGGCGGTGAAGGGAGCTATTGCCACCCAGGGCTGCTTGCTCGATGGCAGGACCTCCGGGGAAGCCGAGCCCCAAGATGCGTGCCACCTTGTCGAAGGCTTCGCCAGCGGCATCATCCCTGGTTCTCCCCAGGGGTTGGTAGTCTCCATGCCCCTTCATCAGAAGGAGGTCGCTATGCCCCCCGGAGACGATGAGGCAGATCAGGGGGAAATCTGGGGCTCTTCCCTCAAGCCAGTTGGCGTAGATGTGCCCCTCCAGGTGGTTTATGCCCAAGAGGGGAAGCCCCTGGGCGAGGGCGATGGCCTTGGCGATGTTTACCCCCACAAGGAGGGAGCCGGCGAGCCCCGGCCCGATAGTAACGGCGATGGCATCCAGGTCGCTCCAGTGGGCTTGGGCCTGAGTCATTGCTTCCTGGATAATGGGGATGGCGGTGAGGAGGTGCTGGCGAGAGGCCACCTCAGGGACGATGCCCCCATAGCGGGAATGGATGTCCACCTGGGAGGCGATAAGGTTGGAAAGGATGTCCCTTCCGTCTTGGACCACTGAGGCCGCTGTCTCGTCGCAAGAGGTTTCAATGCCCAGAAGCTTCATTTTTCGCCCTTTTCGCTCATGGGCAATATAGCAAATGTTCTGCTTAATGTAAATCGCTTTTTTCGTACTGGGCGTTGCTGTCTTGAAAAGCCTGCTGCTGTCGTTATGCATTCTTGGCATTGTCTTCCTTCCCAGCACCGCAACATAAAAAAGCCCCCAGAACGAAATTTTTGACAGGGGGGGTGAGCCAATGATATGATGAAAGGGGGGCTATTTCCTCAGGAGAGTAAGGAGGGGGAGGGTCGGCGATGTTAGAAAGTGTTCATATTCTATATTTGGTGCTTCTTTTTCTTTGCCTGGTTGCCTCTGCCTTCTTTTCCAGTGCGGAGACCGCCTTTGTTTCGTTACCGAAGACACGGGTCATGCACATGGTGAGCACCAAGGTAGCTGGGGCAGAGCGGGTGGCAAGGATGACGGAGCAACCGGAGAGGCTACTGGCAACCGTGCTACTTTGCAACAACTTCGTTAATGTCGCTGCTGCCGCCCTGGGAACTGTGGTAGCGGTATCCATCTGGGAGGGAGATATCGGGGTGCTTATCGCCACCATAGTGGTAACGATACTGCTCCTGATCTTCGCTGAGGTTACCCCTAAGACTTTTGCAATTCGACATGCGGAGCGACTGGCTTTGCTCTATGTCTACCCCCTGGGGGCGATCACCACGATTGCCTACCCGATAGCGGCTGGACTAGGTTGGCTCGGCTCGACGCTCGCAGGGGGAAGGGTTCAGCCCAAGTCAGTGGTGAGCGAGGATGAGATACGCAGCATGATCTCTGTAGGGCGTGAGGAGGGCACTGTGGAGGAGGCTGAGGCCGAGATGCTGCATAAGGTTTTCGATTTCGGCGATTGCACCGTCCGTGAGGTGACGACGCCTCGACCGGAGGTTACCTGGATTGAGGAGGGGACTAAGTTAGCTGACTTCCTCGCCACCTACGCCGAATCCCCCCACACCCGCTTCCCGGTTTATCGGGATAATATCGATAATGTGACCGGCATCCTATCGATAAAGGATGTGCTCATGGCTCAGGCTAAGGGCTCATTGGATAAGGGGAGCACGATCGATGAGCTGGTGCGTCCTGTTTATTTTGTTCCTGAGGCGAAGCGCATCGCCCAGCTTTTTGCCGAGATGCAGTCCCATGGCTACCAAATGGTGGTGGTCGTTGACGAGTTTGGTGTCACCAGTGGTATTGTGACAATGGAGCAACTGGTGGGGGAGATCGTCGGTCGCCTGGGGGATGAACTGATGAGTGAAGTGAAAGATTTTGAGTTTATCGATGAGCTGACGATTCAAATCGATGGTAGCATGCGGGTGGAGGATGCCAATGAAGAGCTGGGCTTAGGGTTGCCCCAGGGCGATTATGACACGGTAGCCGGTTTTGTTCTTAGCCTGCTCGGTTTTATCCCCAAAGAAGGGGAACAGTTGCGGTATAATGGCCTGAAGCTGGTGATCCTAGAGATGCGCGGACTAAAGATCGAGAAGGTCCTAGTGACCAAGGAGTAATATGCAACGGCTGCGCATCACCTTTTCCCGGGGTGAGGAGGTGAAGTACACCTCTCACCTCGATGTGATGCGGTTATGGGAGAGAGCGCTGCGGCGGGCTGGCATCCCGATAGCCTACTCCCAGGGATTTAGCCCTCACCCCAAGATCTCCATTGCCGCCCCCCTCGCTATCGGGGTGACCAGCGATGGTGAGCTGATGGACATTCAGCTAAGGAGGAGGGCCTCTCCTTACTTCTTTATTAAGACGGTGAGCGAGCAATTGCCCAGGGGCATCTGGCTGTTAAGGGTGGAGCAGGTGGCGCTAAGCTTGCCCTCACTGCAATCGCAGGTGAGGCAAGCGGAATACCGGGTTGAATTGGAGACCGATAAAGGGGCTCAGGATGTGGAGGAGGCGCTTCGTTCATTCTTAGCCACAGATCAGTTGCCCTGGCAGCATCAGAGGGACACCGGGATGCGCCGCTACGACCTTCGCCCTCTGGTGGCTCGCCTCTGGCTTATTGAGTGGCAGGAGTCGTGGTGCACCCTGGGGATGCGCCTGCGCACTGACAGCACCGCAACGGGGAGGCCGGAGCAGGTGAGTTTGGCCCTGGGCTTCCCGCATCGTCCAAGATCGATTCACCGCACTAAGTTGATCCTGGCGGGTTTTTCGAGTTTTTGAGCTTTCCAGAAGTTCAAAAAGACAGACCATGAGAAATTAGGCCTGTGAGTAGGTCAAAAAGCGAGTCACAGAAGACAGGGCACGAAAAGTTCGAAAAGAGAGCGAAACAATGGCGGAGCTCGACCCCCAAAGGCAAGAGAAGGCTAAAGATTACGCCAGGAGGATGCGTCGCCTCTCTTTTTTGGAACTGGGACTCGGATTTTTTTTCGTACTGATCCTCCTGTTTACGCCACTCTCTCTCAGTCTTCGGAATCTACTAGATTTTCCAAAGCCCTTGCAGGTTGCCCTTTACTTTGCCACCCTGATGATATGCTTGGGGATAGTATCCGCCCCTCTCAGTTTCTACGGAGGGTTTGTGCTGCCCCGCCGCTTCGGCATTTCCACGCAAAACCTGAGGGGCTGGCTCCTCGATGAGGCGAAGGGAGGGGTTTTGGGCCTTCTCCTGGGCATTGGGGTTATGGTTTTTATTTACTGGCTTCTGGGGAGCTTCCCTGATCTCTGGTGGCTTTTCGCCGCTTGCTTTCTCATCCTGCTCACCGTGGTGATGACCAATCTGGCCCCGATCATTATCGTGCCCCTTTTCTATAAATTGGAGCCCCTCGCCGACGAGGGCCTGATGGAGAGGCTGGTGCGCCTTGCGGAGAGGGCCAAGACCAAGGTGAGGGGCGTTTTCACTATAAATCTGAGCAGCAAAGCCACTAGCGGTAATGCCGCCCTCATGGGGCTGGGAAACACACGGCGCATCGTCCTTGGCGATACCATACTGGATCGCTATTCCCCGGAGGAGATCGAGGCGATTATGGCTCATGAGTTGGGGCATCATGTCCATCGTGACATCGCCAAGCTCATCGCCCTTCAGTCGGCGACCATCCTGGCGGGGTTTTACCTGGTGCACCTAGTGTTAAGGGTTAGCGTGCCTTATTTCGACTTTAACGGTATTGACGATGTTGCCGCCTTCCCCTTGCTTGCTCTGGTGGCAGGTGCCTTCGCCTTGCTGCTGGAACCGTTGAGCAATGCCTATAGTCGCTATCAAGAAGGGTCTGCCGACGAATATGCCCTGGCCCTGACCGATAATCCTGAGGGATTTATCACGGTGATGACCAAGCTCACCAACCAGAACCTATCTGAAGCGCAGCCCAGTCGCTGGGTAGAGCTACTTTTCTATGACCATCCCCCATACTTTAAGAGGGTGGCTCGGGCTCAGCATTATGAGGACAATCTCGTAGATTCCGAAGGCCAATCGAGAGCGGAGTAATCAAGAGGACTAATACGGAAGAGAAAGCGAGGGCTAGTTCGAAAAAATGAGGCTTATTCTGGTGAGGCACGGCGAAACCAGATGGAACCAGGAGAATCGCGTTTTGGGGCATACCGAGATCGAGCTAAACAAGAAGGGGCGGGAACAGGCGGAGCGATTGGCCCTGGCGCTTAAGGATGAAAAGGTGGCCGCAATCTACTCCAGCCCTCTGAGGCGCGCCCGAGAGACGGCTGAGGAGATCGCCCGTTTTCATCAAGTGAAGGTGGTGACCGATGATGACCTGAAGGAGCTGGATGCCGGGGAGCTGAACGGGCTGACATTTCAAGAGACGATGGAGCGCTATGGTGAATTTTTGAAGGAGTGGATAAAGGACATCCCTTCCTTGAGCATGCCTGGCGGGGAGTCCATGGCCGAGCTTCAGGAGAGGACATGGCCCGCAGTGGAGAGAATAGTTAGGGATCACCCCGATGGGGTGGTTATTCTGGTCAGTCATAGCTTCGCCATCGTGAGCATTATCTCAAGGGCATTGGGGATGAGCCTTTCCAATTTTGGGAGGCTGAGGCTAAGTGTAGCCTCGATAAGCATCCTCAACTTTGGTGCGCAAGGCATCTCACTGGTGCTTTTTAATGATACCTGCCATTTGAAGTGCGATGTTATGATACATGCTACACAGTGGGAGTAGAGAGAAGAGGCTTGATTGATGGAGAGCTTAAAGCAACGAGTTTTTGAGTTCATTCAGAAAGATGGGCTTATCCAGGGCGAGGAGATTCTACTGGTTGGTGTCTCCGGTGGTCCGGACTCGGTCTGCCTGCTTCACATCCTTTGCCAGCTCAAGGAGGCCCTTGGGGTGAGCCTTCATGTGGCACATCTTGACCACATGTTGAGGGGCGCCGATTCCGCTGCCGATGCTCGCTATGTCTCCCATCTCGCCCACCGCCTGGGCATTCCAGCGACGGTGGAGCGGCGCGATGTCAAGGTTTTTAGGGCGGAGCATCGCCTCTCGCTGGAGGAGGCAGCAAGGGAGGTGAGATATGATTTCTTCGCCCGGGTGGCAGAATCCCTCGGGGCAAAACGCATCGCTTTGGGGCATACTCAGGACGACCAGGTGGAGACCATCCTGATGCACCTGATGCGCGGCACAGGCCTCGGGGGACTACGGGGGATGCAGCCAATCACCCTTTGGAGCTCACCTGAAAGAGGCGCTTTTTGGGTGGTGAGACCCCTTCTTGAGGTCACCAGAAAGGAGACCGAGGAATACTGTAGCGCCTGCGATCTTGAGCCGAGGAGCGATTTTTCGAATTTTTCGCCCAACTTCCTGAGAAATCGCCTCCGTTATGAACTGATCCCCATCCTTCGAAGCTACAACCCCAATGTCAGCGCTGCCCTGCTGCGCACCGCCCGCGCTGCCGCCGCTGACTTTTCGTTCTTTGAGCAGCAGGTATCTCAAGTGTGGCAGCAAGTGGTAACCGAACAGCCCAACGGCCTCCTTCTCGATAGTGAGGCAATATTGTCGTTGCATCCTGCGCTCAAGCGGCACCTTCTGCGCCGGGTTTTGGGTGAGATTTTGGGGGAGCTCACCGATATCCAGTCGATTCACATCGAGAAGATGATGGAGGCCCTTTCAAAGCCTGCGGGCAAAAGGCTCTCTCTGCCCAGGGGGCTGGTTTTTTATGTCGGCTACAATACTTGCCTGGTGACGAAAGGGGCTTACGATACGTGTCCCTTTCCCCCTCTAGAAGGAGAGCATAGACTAAATTTGCCCGGTGATACGGCGCTTCCCGGCTGGAGGGTGAGGGCAAGCATCGTCCCGCCTGGGGAAAGGGGTGAGGGCTTCTCCGAACGGAGTATCGGAGTCCGCAGGGCGGAGGGGGCGGACAGGGCATGTTTCGACCTCGATGAGACCGGAATGGAATTGGTAGTTAGAGGGCGAAAAGCAGGCGAGCGCTTTCAGCCCCTGGGCATGAGGGAGCCGAAGAAGCTTCAGGACTTCATGGTGGATGCCAAGATCCCCCGCTCGTGGCGCGACCGCGTGCCCTTGGTCTGCTCACCCGATGGCATCCTCTGGGTGGTGGGCTGGCGCATCGCCGAGCGAGTCAAGGTCAAGGATTCGACAAAGCAGGTCTTGCATCTGGAGTTTGAGAGGGTTTGAGCACCTACTGTCTCACCATTCAGGATAAAAGGTAAAACTCTTCGAGAGAGCTTTACCCTAGTTTATTGATAACACCCGCAGTTGACAATTTGACGAATCGCTATGTTCTGCAATCATAATTCTTTATTAATCTTCTTATATACCCTTTTAAATTCATCAAACACGAGATTACCTGCTAGTCAACTCCCTAATCTTCTGCTCTACAACCTCGATGTCTTCACGGTCGCTAACATTCTTTCTTACCCGCTTGAAATCTTCCAGGGCCTTTTTATACTCACCTTTTGCTTGATAAGCGACGCCTCGATTAAAATAAACATCTGCGGTAAATTCGGGGTGCAATTTAATTGCTATATCGAAGTCTGATATAGCTTTATCATACTCACCTTTCTCACTGTAGGCTATACCTCTGCTATAGTAGGCTTTTGCATAGTTCCTATCTAATTCTATGGCTTCTGTGCAATCATCTATTGCCTTATCTGTATCACCTAACCTATCGTATGTTACAGACCTATTGAAATAGTATTCGGCATTTTCGGGATAAAGTTCAATTGCTTTGGTGAGGTCTTTAATAGATTTCTCAAAATCACCGATCTCCGCATAAGTTATGGCTCTTTTGTCGTAAGCCTCAGCTAGCCTTGGTTCCAGTTCGATTGAAGTTGAATAATCATCTATAGCTTTGCCAAATTGACCTGTATCATAATGCGAGTCCCCCCTAACTTCGTATGCTATGGGATCGTTCGGCCTAACTTTGATATATCTGTTAAATTCAACAATTGCCTCTTCATTCCTACATCTCGAAGCCAACACCAAACCCTTTTCAAGCTGGTTTGAAACGGGTTGGATTATTGGTGTCACGCTATTAGATTTAATATCGACTCGCCAAGAGACAATCTTTCTTGGTCCAATAGTTCCCACGTTTGCTGGAAGCTTTAATGGTCCCTTATCCTTGTAATCAGCGGGCGTTTGGTAATAATACCCAAATTCATAAACATATGGCTGAAGTTTCTTATGGCGGTAACCCCAAAAGCCGATGTCCTTTTCGTTATGGATAGACCACTTTTCTTTCCAATCCTCGACAAACTCGCCCCACCGTGCTTGCTTTAGTAGTGTTCTTTCTGCCCCCAGCATCTCATCAATAGCTGATATACCCTCTTGGGTAAGCATATAGTCGAGTTCATCCATTATTTGCCTATGAGCCTCCAGGCGAGTGGATAAACGAGCAGGACATGTAATTATACCGATGTTAGCAGCTACCATAAGTGCTCTATCTCGCTCGTCTAAACCCTCAAAAACACTCTCAACTTTAAGCAAAGCCTCTTGTTTTTCTCTATCTGCTTGTTTGTAAATCTCCTTTGCCTTTTTAGATATTGGCTTACCAAAAAGAAATCCCATTTTCCATCCTCCTTACTTAGAAGTCATGTTCCTGGCCTCATTGGTGTCAAGAAGACATTGCTCAAAACTACCGAAGCCAGATTCGAAATCACATTACCCGCTTCAGCCTGGGGTTTGGGGTGATGCCGGGGAGGCGGCCCCTCTTGGCGATGGGCTTCCCCTCTATTTCGTGGAGGTCTGCGGTGAAGTCGATGGGCCTGGCGCCGCTGATGTAGCTCCCCACGCCGAAGGCATCGGCGGGGGCACCATTCTCCCGATAATATCTGATCCGCTCCGGGTTGAGCCCTCCGCTGACGAAAATTCTGACCTCCTTGAAGCCGGCGAGGTTGAGATGGGCCCTCGTCTCTTTGACCAGGTCGGGGGTAACCCCCCCACGCTCCGGTGGTGTATCGAGGCGCACCCCCTGTAGTCTTCCTTGCATCGCTCGGGCTACAATCACGCTCTCCTCCGGTTCATCCTTGAAGGTATCTACTAAAGCGATGCGAGTTACCTCTGGTGGCATATGTTTATCAAAGGCGAGGGTAGCAGTGGTGGTATCGCCCATGACTATAATCAAAGCATGGGGAATAGTCCCAGTTGGGGCAATGCCAGCAAGCTTAGCGCCAGCGATGCTTGAGCACCCAGCACAACCACCGACGATTGCGGCATAATCCATGATACCGGCTATTGTGGGGTGAATATGGCGAACACCAAAGCTAATAATCGGAATGCCTTGAGCTGCCTCAACACACTCCCGCGCCGCTGTGGCCCAACCGCTGCACTGGGATAACATGCCTAAATAGGCAGTCTCATAGGCGCCGTAGCTCTGGTAAGGGGAGGTTATCCGGAGCACTACCTCCTTCTTCTCAAAGGGCTCCCCCTCGGAGAGAGACCAGACCTCTCTATTACCCTCAGGAAGCACTTTAGCAAGTAGTGCATGAACCTCATGCATGCCACAGAGAATGCCCGCCCTTGAGGGGAAAACCTCCATGGTTGCTACTGGATTAAGCCCTTCCTTTTTCAGGATCTCTACACTGCGGATGAAGTAGATGTCAGCCGTCTCGCAAGATAAGATGGAGGCTGGAGTCTCAAATTGAGGGATAGGCATTTTTGTTGTCGGAGCCTTTGTCACCCTTGCTCCCAGAACCTTCTCCATATGTTCTAAGGCGACCCAATGCGCAGCTAAATTAAAAGAGGCAACGCAATCGACAGGCACCTCTACCTCGTAATCGCGATTTCTGGCATCGGCAACAGTATGCAAAACACAGATATCGGTGCAAACCCCACAAACGATTAGCTTCTCTGGAGCCAGTGCCTTTAACTTCTCACCCAGGTCGCTCTCGAAGAAGCCGCTAAAGCGCCTCTTCGGTATGACCTCTCCGGGATATTTGGCAAGCTCGGCGATAAGCTCGGTCTCTGAGGTCCCCTCCACGCAGTGAGGGGGAAACATTTGGAACTCAGGGTCATCGGGGGTATGATGGTCGCAGATAAAAAATATCCGGGAGCCCCTTTTAACCTCCTGCTCCAGAAGCCTCTCGATGTTAGGGATGATGCGGCGCGC
>JACUUT010000035.1 GCA_014859165.1 Dehalococcoidia bacterium | reverse complement strand
AGGAGATGATCACCAAGGAGCTTCTGGACATCACCGGGGGAGCAGCAGCAATAGGATAGAGAGCGGGGACGTTTTGCCAATGCCTATTAGCCGAGATGAATTTGAAAGGGGTGAACTTGACCCAAGCCTTTTTATTGTTGATTTTCTCCGTTCTAGTCCCGATTATGCCTATACTCTGGAGGAGCTGATAGCAGAGTTGGCATCAAGAGGGATGGATTTGGCAGAGGAGGACTTGCAGGATATTCTCAGCTCCCTGGAAACTCGGGGAAGGATCGAATCGAAGACAAGACGCAGTATGGTATACTATATTTACCGTAAGCCTAAGTTGGGCTTTAGATAGGAGGTTGTTATGCCGATCACGAGGAAACAGTTCGAATTGGAGGTAGATTCCGAAGTCGAGGGGTGGATGAGAAAAATCCATTCATTTCTTGGTGAGTTCAAAGAGCAGGCTTTTACAAAAGATGAATTGGCAGAGCAATTGGATGGCTTTTCAGAGCGATATAAAGAGCTCAGGCTTAAGGGAGTGATTGTAGGGATTACACCTAAGCTTAAGTTTGACAGCGACTTTGAAGTAGCTCTGGAAGAGCTTTTGGAAACGGGTGCCGTAGATACCAGGCTTGTAAGAGGGGAGGGCTACTACCGTGTGGGGCCTAACCCTCTTGAAATTTAAGTGAGAAGCGTGGAGGTGAAAAAATGGCCAAAGGTAAAGTGGCTCAGGTAATCGGCACGGTGGTCGATATAGAGTTCCCACCCGATGAGCTGCCAGCGCTCTACAACGCCATCGAAATCCCCCGAGACGGGGGCAAGATTGTGCTTGAGGTGCAGCAGCATGTCGGCAACAACTGGGTTCGCTGCCTTGCAATGTCCCCCACCGATGGGCTGGAGCGAGGCGCCGAGGCTATCGACACCGGGGCAGCCCTCGCCGTCCCCGTGGGGCGAGCCACATTGGGAAGGCTGTTCAATATACTCGGCGAACCCCTGGATAATCTGGGAGAGGTTAAAGCTGAGGAGCGCTGTCCCATTCATCGTCCCCCTCCCTCCTTCCGAGAGCAGGAGACATCCACCCAGATGTTGGAGACAGGGCTTAAGGTTATCGACCTCATCACCCCGTTCACCAAAGGGGGAAAGGTGGGCGCCTTCGGTGGCGCTGGGGTGGGCAAGACCATCATCATCATGGAGCTTATTCGTAATATCGCCACCGAGCATGGTGGCTTCTCCGTTTTCGCCGGTATCGGGGAGCGCTCCCGCGAGGGCAACGACCTGTGGTATGAAATGAAGGCCTCGGGGGTCATCAACAAGACGGTTCTCGTTTTTGGGCAGATGAACGAGCCCCCTGGGGTGCGTGCCCGTGTCGGTTTAACTGGCCTCACTATGGCAGAATACTTCCGCGATATTGAGGGGCAGGACGTGCTTCTTTTCATTGATAACATCTATCGCTACATCATGGCGGGCATGGAGGTCTCATCGCTCCTGGGTCGTATGCCCTCAGCGGTGGGCTATCAACCTACGATGGCCACTGAGATGGGCGATCTGGAGGAGAGGATCACATCCACCAAGAGGGGCTCCATCACCTCCTTCCAGGCGATCTATGTCCCCGCCGATGACTACACCGACCCCGGTGTGACTACGGTCTTCGGTCACCTTGACGCCGTCATTGCCCTGGAGCGCTCCATCGCTGAGCAGGGGCTATACCCCGCCGTCGACCCATTAGCATCCACCTCCCGCATCCTCGATCCCCGTGTTGTTGGCGATGAGCACTACGAGGTGGCGCGCGGGGTGCAGAAGGTGCTCCAGCGTTATAAGGACCTCCAGGACATCATCGCCATACTGGGCATTGAGGAGCTAAGCGAGGAGGACAAGCTCACCGTAGCCCGTGCCCGCAAGATCCAGCGCTTCCTTTCCCAGCCCATGTTCGTGGCTGAGGCCTTCACCGGAAGGCTGGGGCGGTATGTTCCGGTGAAGGAAACGGTGCGCGGCTTCAAGGAGATCCTTAAAGGCCAGCACGATGCCCTCCCCGCGCAGGCCTTCTACATGATGGGCACCATCGATGAGGTGGTGGAGAAGGCCAGGGAGCTGGAGGCGGCATGAGGTGCAGGGGCAGAGCCCCTGTCGTGGTCTTAGGGGTGTCCCCTAGTGTATCCTTCCCACTCTCCCAGAGGGAGAGGGGGTCAGGGGGTGAGGGCCTTGGCTAAACTCAGGTTCGAGATTGTAACTGCGGAGCGGGTGGTCTACTCTGATGATGTGGACGTTGTTATTGCCCCCGGCGTTGAGGGGCAGATGGGCATCCTCCCCAGCCATGCCCCCCTTCTCACCATGCTTCAGCCCGGTGAGCTGGTGGTGCGGAAGGAGGGGGAGGAGACAGCGATGTTTGTGAGCGGCGGCTTCCTCGAGGTGTTGCAGAATCGGGTGACGGTTCTTGCCGATGTCGCCGAGCGGGCCGAGGAGATCGATATCGCCCGTGCCGAGGAGGCGAAGCGCCGCGCCGAGGAGAGGCTTAGGGAGCATCCCCCTGAAGTAGACCTTGCCGCCGCTGAGGCAGCATTGCGTCGCGCTCTGGTTCGCATTAAGATAGCGGAGCGAAGGAAAAGGAGGGCTAGCTCAGGAGGAGCTCAGGGTCTTTAGATAGTAGGTCATGGTTTGCATGGCGAGCACGGGGTCTATCTCCCGGAGGCGTATATCTTTGGGCAACTGGGCAGCAACAGGGGCGTAGTTCAGGATTGCTTTGATGCCGCACCTCACAACGCAATCGATAACCTGTTGCACTTGTGAGGGGGGCACAGCGATAATGGCGATGGCGATGCCTCGATCTTTCACCGTGGCGGCGAGATCAGCGATATCCTGAATCACCAGTCCCCCTACCACCTTACCAATTAGCTCAGGGTCCCTGTCAAAGGCGGCGACGACCTGGAACCCTCGGGGGGCGAGGTCTCCATAGTCTAAAATCGCCTTACCCACTCTTCCTACCCCGATAAGGGCGACAGACCAATCCCTGTCAAGCCCCAGGATCTGGCGCAGCTCCCCGAGTAGCTGGCTCACATTGTAGCCTTTGCCCTGCTTGCCAAACTTGCCAAAGTAGCTCAGATCCTTTCGGATTTGAGCGGGGGTCATCTGTAACCTCGCCCCCAGCTCCTGCGAACTCACGACCCCAGCGTTCCCCTCCTCGAGAAGGGTCAGGGCGCGAAGATATGACGGCAAGCGAAGGATCACTACCTCTGGGATATGAGTTGCCATTTCTGTCCTCGCCTTGGGGTCAAGCCTTCCTCTCAAGAAGACCATCGATTTTCTCGATAATCATGCATCCCTTCCTGATGTCCACCGATTTCACTACTTCCTCGATGGCGGGAATAAGCAGTTCCCCATCTTTAGAAGGCACCACATAGACATCGTTACTCCCTGTGGGCAGGATCTGAGCGATTCGCCCCAGAAGCTCCCCCTCGGTGGTCAAGACCTCCAGCCCCAGGAGTTGAAACTGATAATACTCATCCTCTGGCAGGGGGCGAAGTTGCGACTGATGCACCTCGAGGAATCGCCCCATTAGCCCCTGAACAGCCTCCACGCTATCGATGGTGGCCAGCTTGAGGATCACAATCCCTTTATGCCATCTGCTCCTTTCGATGCTCATCGGGCGTCCATCGATGTGGACCTCCTCTTGGGGGGAGAATCGCTCGGGGAAGTCTGTCATTACCTCCACCTTCATCTCACCTCTCACCCCCAAAGGGGCAATGACCCGACCAACCACGATAAACTGGGAATCCATAGGCCCCTCTAAATTATCTCAAGCTCTACTCGCGTGCCTTTCTTTACTGCTGCCACCCTGAGCAGGGTGCGCATCGCCTGAACCACCCGACCCTGTTTGCCGATCACCCTCCCCATATCTTCCTGGGCAACGTGCAATTTGAGGAGCACCCCTTCGCTGCCCTCCTCCTCGGTTACCACCACATCCTCCGGTTTATTCACAATCGATTTTGCGATATACTCGATAAGTTCTTTCATCTTTTTCTCCTCTGTTTATTTATTCGAGCCTTTGAACTTCTCCGTGATGCCCAGCTTATTTAGCAAACTGGCCACCCTTTCCGTAGGCTGGGCCCCTTGATGAAGCCACTTCAGTGCCTTCTCCTCATTGATGACAACGGTTGGCGGGTCAGTGAGGGGATTATAGTGCCCAATGATCTCGATAAAGGCGCCATCACGAGGAGCCCGACCATCGGCGGCCACCACCCGGTAGCTGGGCTTCTTCTTCCTCCCCACACGATGCAGTCGAATCTTTACCATTTCCGCCTCCTAATATTGCTATTATGGGCGATAGAATTCTAGGTGTCAATGGTTTAGGTTGCCAAAGGATTCTTCAGGGGATATAATTGGCTAACGTGAGGTGGCATAATCTTCATAGCTGGCAGGTAAGCGTGGCTGAAGCTCAGGAGATTCAGCGTTCTCTTGCCTCTAAAGTATCGAGAGAGAATGAGGTTCAGACCCCTCGTCTCATTGCCGGTGTGGACATCTCCCATGAGGACAAGAGGGGGCTGGCAAAGGGAGCGGTGGCGGTGCTCCGTTTCCCCGAGCTCGTGCTGGTGGAGCGGAGCGTGGTGGAGCAGAGGGTCAGCTTTCCCTATGTGCCCGGGCTTTTGTCTTTTCGAGAGACGCCCTTGATCGTGGCCGCCTGTGAAGGGCTTAGCCTGACCCCCGACCTCTTCATTGCCGATGCCCAGGGCATCGCTCACCCCAGGAGATTGGGGCTTGCCTCCCATCTCGGGCTTCTCTTGGATGTGCCCACCATAGGGTGCGCCAAGTCCATCCTTTGTGGCAGGCATGGTGAGTTGGGTGAGGAGCCGGGCTCTCATGCCCCACTCTTCGATGGAGATGAGGTCATCGGGGCAGCACTGAGGACCAAGCGAGGCACAAATCCTGTCTATGTTTCCATCGGGCACAAGGTTGACCTTGAGGCGGCGCTAAAGTGGGTGATGGCCTGCTTGAAGGGCTACCGCCTCCCCGAGCCAACGCGCCTCGCCCACCTCGCTGCAGCCGGCGAGATGCCTGTTTCTGTGAGATTGGAAGACGGTCAGCGGTGAGTGAAAGCTAGAGGGATTGGAATAGAGAAACTAGCATAAGGACGAAAAACCGACAGGAGTTCGAAAAGATGCAAGAGCAAAAGAAAAGGCTGGAAGACCTGAAGGAGCGCATCTCTCATGTCATGGTGCGTCTTTGACATCGCCCAGAAGGAAAGGGAGATCGCTGAAATAGAGAAGGAGTCTTCCGCGCCCGATTTCTGGCAGGATCAGGAGAGGGCGCAGGGGGTGATGCGCCAGCGCGGGGAGCTCAAGGGGGAGGTGGAGAGGTGGCGCACCTTGGATGGAATGGCCAGCGAGCTTTTGGAGCTTGTAGATTTGGCCATCCAAGAGGAGGAGCCTTCCCTGAAAGAGGAGATCGGCGCTGCGGCCAATAGGCTTTCCTCTCAGTTTGAAGAGATGGAGTTTAAGCTGTTGCTCAGCGGCGATTACGAAAAGAGGGATGCCTTTCTCGCTGTTCACGCCGGCGCCGGGGGCACCGAGGCTCAGGACTGGGCCGAGATGCTCCTCAGGATGTATCTCAGGTGGGCGGAGCGCTGTGGCTATCAGGCGGGGGTGATCGAGGTCTCCCGGGGGGAGGAAGCAGGCATAAAGAGCGCCCTCATCCGGGTCAGCGGCGATTATGCCTACGGTTACCTCAAGTCGGAGCGAGGGGTGCACCGCCTGGTGCGCCTTTCTCCCTTTGATGCCTCCCATGCTCGCCATACCTCCTTTGCCTTGGTGGAGGTATTGCCTGAGGCCCAGAGGGATGTGGATGTCAGGATAAACCCTGACGAGTTGAGGATCGATTTCTTTAGAGCCTCAGGCCCCGGGGGGCAACATATGCAGAAGGCCAGCACTGCGGTTCGGGTAACCCATCTCCCAACAGGGCTGATGGCCACCTGTCAAAACGAGCGCTCCCAGCACCAGAATAAGGAGACGGCGCTAAAGGTTCTGCATGCCCGCCTGTTGGAGCTGGAGTTAGCCAAGAGGGCGGAAGAGCAAGCCAGGCTTAAAGGGGAGCATGTCGCTGCCGGCTGGGGTAACCAGATTCGAAGCTATGTCCTCCACCCCTATAAGATGGTGAAGGACCATCGTACGGGCTATGAGACCAGCGATCCCGCCTCAGTGCTCGATGGAGGGCTGGACGAGCTGATCAAGGCATACCTTAAATTAACTATGGGGGAGCGGAAGGAATAGTGAAGAGGCTTTGCTTTTTGCTCATCGCCATCCTCATCCTCATCACCGCCTTTCCCGGCATAAGCCTGGCTCAAGACGAGATCACCATTATATCCAGCGATGCTCAGGCGCAATTTCCTCTGGCGATCACCTTTCGCCTGGAGGCGGAGAGCTCCAATGAGATCACCGATGTCGATCTTGAATATAGGGTAGAAAGGTCGAGCCTCATCCCGGTCAACTGCCGGGTCGATGTCGGTTTTGTGCCGGGTCAGAGGGTGAGCGCAAACTGGACCTGGAACATGTTAGAGACGGGGGGATTGCCGCCGGGCACCGAGGTGGAGTATTGGTGGCTGATCGAGGATGCCGCAGGGCACCAGATTGAAACCTCGCCAAACACCGTCCAATTCGATGACCTACGTTACACTTGGCATAGCCTGGTCAGCGACCAAGTGACCCTTTTCTGGTATCAAGGAGACCAGTCTTTTGCTCAGGAGCTAATGGATGCCGCCAATGAGGCACTGGAGAGCTTAGCTGGTGACGTTGGGGTCTCTCTGGAGCAGCCCGCCAAATTTTATATCTATGCCAGCCAGCAGGATTTGCTGGGCGCTTTGGTGTATCCTGACATATGGACTGGTGGTGTCGCCTTCCCTGACTATGGCACCATAGTTATCGGGGTTTCTCCAAATGACCTTGCTTGGGGCAAAAGGGCCATCGCTCACGAACTGGGGCACCTGGTGGTTTACCAAGCCACCCTCAGCCCTTATGCTGATCTCCCTGTTTGGCTCGACGAGGGGCTGGCAATGGACGCTGAGGGCGAACTTCGGTCGGATCTCCAAGAAAAGCTTGACCAGGCGATCGCCAACGATGCCCTCTTCTCGGTGCGCAGCATCTCAAGCTCTTTCCCCGCCGACCCTGAGGAGGCGGCGCTCTGCTATGCCGAAAGCTACAGCGTGGTGCAGTTTCTCATCGATAATTATTGTCCCTGTAAGATACCACAACTTTTGAATGTCTTCAAAGAGGGGAGCACCTATGATGATGCCCTAGTTGAGGTTTATGGCTTCGACACGGATGGCCTCGATGCCTTATGGCGAGTCAGCCTTGGCCTGGGGCCTGAGCCCACGCCCACACCCGGGGAAGGGGTCTCAGGCATGTCTTCATACTACATTGCTCTCATCGTTGTGGTGGCAATCTTGGGGGTGCTGTTTATCTTCGCTGCGCTCCGCTACCTGCGCCACAGGCGATAGCCCTTCAGCCTCGCTCTCACTCCGGCTTGAGCGGCGGCTCTTTCCTGGTGCGCCGCCAAACATAGAACAGGCGCTGCACCGCCGTGAGGTTGGTGAGAATGGCCAGGATCCACAGGATAATGGGGACCTGGTTTATGACAAGCCCGAGGGCGAGGATGAGGATTCTCACCGTTCTCCTCATTATCCCCACCTCAGCATCCAGCCCCAATCCCTCTGCCCTTGCCCTCACATAGCTGACGAGCAGCGAACCCACTATGGTAGCAAAGATGAGGAGCACCTCTTGCTGCGTGGCCGGTTGCCAGGCATAGAACCATAAAAGCCCAAAAAGCAGCACCGCCTCGGAGTAGCGGTCAAGGCTGGAGTCGAGGAGGGCGCCGAATCTGGTGCTCCTCCCGGTGACCCTTGCCAGCGCCCCATCGATGAAATCAAAGGAACTAGCAATAACCATGAGGAAGCCACCAAGAAGGAAATACCCTTGGGACAGGACCCAGGCAACACCGATGATCAGCAGGAAGCCCAATATGGTTAAGGCGTTGGGTGTTACCCCTGTTTTGGCAACGAGCCGCGCCACAGGCTCAGCAAGGCGGTGTGTCCTAGCGCTAATTTCAGAAGGTCGCCACATTTCCCTCTCCTCAAATATGCCAAACCCCTGGCACCATTCGCCAGGGGTGATAGGAGGTTGCCACTTTAAGGGTTATGAGCCATTGAGCAAGCTGGCATAGTAGTCGACCACCCTGCGGGTGATATTCTGCCAACCGTATTCCTCCACCTTTAGCCTGCCCCTGGCGCCCATCTCCTGGCGCAGGTGTTTATCGCTAAGGAGGCGAATAAGTGCGGTAGCAAGGGCTTGCTCATCCTGGGGGGGCACCAGCAGCCCCTGGGCACCGTTGTTCATTACGCTGGCATAACCCTCGACCTCCGAGGCGACGATGGGCTTTGCCGCAGCCATAGCCTCCAGAAGAATTATGCCAAAGCTCTCCTCGCCGGTGGCTGGGGCACAGAAAAGGTCGGCAGTGTGATAATATATGGGGAGGTCTTCATTGGGTACATACCCTGTGAACACCACATCCTCCAGGTTCGCTTTCCTAACCAGCTTTTCATGGCGCCCTATATCTCCAGGCCCTACCACGATGAGCCGAGTGTTGGGCAACTCACTCTTCACCTTTTTATAGGCACCCAAAAGATACCTCAGCCCTTTGCGTTTTTCCATGCGACCAATGAACAGTATGTTCAACTTCCCGTCGCGGAACCTCTCGATAGTGGGAACATCGGCGGAGAAGTGCTCCACATCGATGCCGTTGGGGATTATCTTGTAATCGCCGGGGAAATGCTTGCTTATGAACTCCATTGCCGGCTTGGAGACAGCGATCTTGCCATCGAGCTTATTAAACCACCCCATGACAAAGGGGCTCATTATTCGGTATCCCCTTGGCTTAAGGTGACAGGCGTGAAAGGTGCCCACATTAACCGACTGCGATACGCGAAGCACAGTGAGGGGGAGGGTGGAGCCTAATGGCTCGTGGAGATGGATGATGTCAAACCTCTCCCTCTCTAAGATTGCCCTCACTGGGGAGGACAAGGCTGGCGATAGGGTGGCCCTTGCAATAGAGCCGCCGGAGGGTACGGGGAAAGGTTTACCCAAAGCGATGACATCCTGGCTATCAATGAATTCTTTATTGGAGCAAGGGGTGATGATCTTAACATTATGCCCCATCTTGATGAGCTGCTCATAGAGGTAGCTAATATGAACAACCACCCCACCTGGGTAGGCATAATCGTAGGGTGAAACGAGAGCGATCTTCATGGAGACTACCTTTCGAGAAGCTTTCTCAGGATGCTACGAACAGAATATCCTCCGCTCTTTCGTTGCTGCTTGATGATTTGAGTGAATCCGATGTTTCTCAACCCTACCCGAATGCCATTTTGGGCCCGGCTTTTCCTCTCTAAAATGCCCCTCCTCAGTTCCTCGACACTTCGACCGGGAAATAGGGTAAGGGCACTGCCCACAGCGATCAGGAAGTGGGCGTCACTGCCCCCTGTTTCGGCAAGCCCATGTTTCTCATTAAACCTTCTCGCCCTTCGATTGCAGATGCGCCCCGCAATCGTGGAGTTAATCGTTTCGATGCCATCAAGGTAGATACCCTGATCGCCATTGGCGAGGATTCTCTCCAGATTCCGCTTGCTAATGCTATTTGTCAGCCAGCTCATTGGGTGGGGCACAATACAAAGGCCACCCTGAGCATGGATCGCCTCAATGGTGTTCGCAAGGGGCTTTAGGCTGGGAACTGGGCTTTCTATGAAAAGGGCGAGGAGATGTCCTTCAAGGGTGGTAACCTCCATGCCTGTTACCAGCTCGAAGCGATAGCCTCGCTTTGCCGCAAGCTCCCTCGCCTGGTAGCTGCCCTCGATTTTATCGTGATCGGTAATGGCGATGACATCGAGGTCGGTCTTCTCCTCCACATATTCCAGGATCTGGGGAACATCCGCCATGCCATCGCCCACACCACTATGGATATGGATATCGGCTGCCCCGTATCTGCTTCCATCATCTGGCGCTTGCGGGAGATGCATTCCTCTCACCCTGCTGACCATCATGACTCGGCTCTGGCAGCCTCCATTGACCACATGCGGCGAAACATATACCACTGATCGGGGTACTGCCTCACTATCCTCTCCAGGGAACTCATGATCCTCTGGGTGAGCACCTGGATATCTTCCTTAAGGTCTCCGCTGGGCTGAAAATGGATATAGTGATCGATAACGGCGAGGAGGGTATTATTGGGAATACACACCGAGCTTATGGGGATGACCTTGGCCTCGGTCTTTAGCGCCAGGGTTGCCGCTCCCCTGGGCACTTGGGTGCTGGCCTCGAAAAAGCTCACCGCTACACCATTGTCCGCACCGGGAATATCAATAAGTAGGGCGAGGAGTTCGTTGCGGCGCAGCGCTTGCACCATCCTCCCGACCCCATTTTCCACGGGGATAACCTTCATCCCCTTCTCCCGGCGTCGCCTTTGCACAAACTCATCGAGCTTCACCGAGGGGAAGCTCTCGACGACGACATTCAGGGGGTAGTTACGCAGGGCGATTGCGGCACCTAGCAGGTCCCAATTTCCCTGGTGCAAGCCGACGAGGATAGCCCCCTTTCCATCTCTTAGCGCCCGTTCAAGGTTATCCCAGCCTTGAAAGGTCACCCTTTTCTTAATGTCCTCTGG
>JACUUT010000034.1 GCA_014859165.1 Dehalococcoidia bacterium | reverse complement strand
CATCATCTGGAGGTAGGAATCAGTGCCTTTGCCCCAGGTATCGTTGTAGGCTTTCTGCTCGATGATGGAGGGTTTTTTCTCTAGCTCCTCATCGCCTACCTTGACGCTGAAGCTGAAGTCATCGCCGGTATCAAAGGGTGGGTCAATATAGATAAGGTTAATCTTGCCGGCAAAGCCTTCTTCCAAGAGAGAAGCCAGGACATACTTGTTATCACCCCAGATAAGTTTATTGCGCCAGACATCCTTATTGCTTGTCACACCTTCAAAAAGCGGCAGAGCCGGCAAGCCGGCAAGTAGCGGCGTCTGCTCCCTGGTAGCCCGGGACTGATTTATGGTCTCTATAACCTGAAAGGGCAACGGGACGCGCTCTATTTGAGTGCGTTTGCCCTCCCAGACTAGCTCGGTGCCTGTGGCATTAGCCCTTAGCTTCTCACGCTCGGTCATCCCTGCCATATTCTTACTATATGGCTTGGCTAGGCTTCTGTCAACATACGCACTTCAAAACCATGACGCTGAGGCATTTGAGCCATGGGCAGTGCCATTAGAGGGTTCCGCAAAGAAACATCGAGCGGAGAGGCAACAGCCAAGAAGGAAACCAAATGATAAGGAAGGCCTCCTCTGACCTTACCACTGAGATAAGCAAGGAACTCAACGAAATAAAGGACGAGATAGGAGATAAGGGGAAGGGCGAAAAAGGCGCCTATAGCTTCCAAAAGCTTACAAGATCGCCATAGTCCAGCGCTCCGCTCATGGCGGTGTTCTCGGCTTCGATCCCCGCTTCAACGGCAGCAGCCACAGGGGTGAGGCCACCCAATAGTATCATACCGACTTTATTCAACCCTAGGGGGATCTCACATACTGGCTCGCTGGTCTCCCCCATCATAACCAGACCGCCAAGTCCAGCATCCTTCAGCTTTGAGATCACCTGCTCCGCCAGAGGTCGGCAGGCGGCTGGCATCTCTCGAAAGTTAGCCAGTATCTTCCCATCGCCCCTCCTCGCCACCTCGCCCACAGAGGTCATCTTGCTTGTAATGAATATCTCCGAGGGGTCCAAGGAGGAGCCACTATATTCGATAAGCTCCACAAAGCGCAGCGGCTTGTGATTTCTGATCTGGAGGATGCCGCCAAATCTGGAATCTATGGGGATCCCCGCCTTGAGCAATGCCCCGTTGATTATGATGCTACAAACTGTGGCAAAGCCCACCTTACCCTTGGGCACGATCACCTCGCCTAGCCTTTCCCCCTCGGAGGCGACCGCCACCAGGTCGCTGACCGAGAGCCCAGCCTTAAAGGGGCCTTCCATCGCCTCCAAAGCCTTCTTGAATTCCCTCTGAGGAAAGAGGGAGATATTTATGGGGACTTGACCGGTGCGCCTCTCCCAGTCGAAGGTGGTGCGATAGGTAAGGAGCTCGATCCTGGAGATTACAAAGCCTATCTTGTCGCCCACCAGGGCGTCCTTCAGCTCCTCCACCCCCGACTCGGTGATCAACCTCCCCTCTCTGCCAAAAGGTTGGGTAAGCCCTCGCTCATCCATGATCTTGAGGTGATACCTCACAGCCCTCTCCCCGAGATCGACGCCATAATCCTTAAGGCGGTGGGCGATCACCCTGGCACCTAGGGGCTCTGGGGAATCGTTTAGTATCTTCAGGATAGCGATTACCTTCCTCTCTACCCCTTGCCTCTCCTGTCCTATCATCACACTCCCTCCTCCTCAAGGCGCAAGATGCTCGAAATCAGCGCCAAAAGCTCCAAGCGAAGGGCGCTAAAAAGTAGTCTGAGATGGGATTCGACAAACCGGTAAGCCCCTTCCAGGTGTGGCTCGGGGAACCCCGCTCCATATTCCTGGCGCAGTCTTTTGATCAGGTGAGGCACATCGATGCCCACCGGGCAGTGCTTCTTGCATCGCCCACAGGTAACACAGTAGTCGAGCCCCCTCTTTTTAGCCTTCTGGATGCTCTCGAAAAAGGATGAATAGATAACCCCCCTACCGCCCAGGTTATGCTCATATCCAAATTTGCCTCCATATACCTGGTAGACGGGGCACTGGAGCAAGCACTCTCCACATCCGATGCAGTATAGTAGCTCCCTGAAATCGCTCTCCAAAATATCGCTCCTCTTGTTGTCGAGGAGGATCAAGGATATGGTCTCGGGTCCATGAATGCCTCTAAATATTTTCTTCTCGATGTCTGCGGTGCTCGATGAACCTCCAATTATGTTTAGGAAAGCGGTGATCAGGGCGCCAGTGGCATAGAAGGTCTGGAGCTTTGCCATGTTCATCGCCTCTTCGAGATTGGGGTATATCTTGTCTATCCCGGCGAGAATGATGTGCCTGCCCGGGCGCATCATCAATTCTAAGATATTCCCCTCGTTGTGAACAAGCAGGATAGCTCCCTCCTCCGCCGTTATAGCGTTGGCGCCGGTGATCCCGATATTCGCCTCTTTTAGGTAGCTTGAGACCTCATCCCTTATCGTTCTTGTTAGGACACCGGGATCGGGGGCAATGTCCCTGCCAAAATGGCGGGAGAGCACCTTGGCAATCTCATTCCTTGAAAGGTGGCTCGCCGGCCCCGTGGTATGGGAGGGCTGATCACCGGCAAGCTGAATTATCCGATCCCCAATATCGGTCTCGATAGCCTCTATTCCTTTTGCCTCCAGAGCTCCTGTTAAACCGATCTCCTTGGTAGTATTCGATTTCGCCTTAACCACCAGTTTTTCATCTCCTATCCTATTTAGGATAAGGGAAATCGCCTCCTCTTTGGTCGCCGCAATTTCAACCTCTATGCCGTTACTCCTCAGATTTTCGATAGCCTTATCGAGGAGCTCCTTGTTGCCAAGCGAATACTCCCTGGTTCGCCTCAGCCTCGCCTTCCTTTCCTCCAAATCTGGAATCCTGTTGATGTTCTCCCTTTGCCGTCTCCTCACGGTGGCAAAGGTTCTCCTTATTGCCCAGATCCTTTTTCGCTCCTTTGCCCCTCTCTTAAGCTTGTTGCTCAGGGAACCAGGCATAGCACCCCTAACCCTTGGCCGTCAGCCGATCTTTTTCCCCTCAGCCAGCACGAGGCCTAATCCGTTCTGGAGGAAACCCAGGGCAACTTCCTTTCCAGGTTTTTATCCCGGCTCCAGGTAATACACGCCACACGGCAAATTCCACATCCATTGCATTTATCCGTGTCAAGGCAGATATTTTCATTCTTGCCCTTGACTGCGATGGTGATAGCGCCCGCAGGGCATGTAGTCAGGCAGAAGGGTGATGGGCAATATTTGGCACATATCGACTTCAGCATCTCTCCTCCTTTATCCTAGAATTTTCTCCACCTCTTCCATATCAGCCTCCATTATATAGGGGATGCCGGAGACACCCGCCGCTTCGTGTGTGAGAGCGATCAGATCGTTTCTCTCCACAAACTCGAGGGCAAATTTACGAGCCCCCGCCATAAGCTGCCTTAGGCCAGTGGCAAGCCTGTCGTAATATGTATAAATGGCTATTGCCGCCGGCGGAATCCTCTCGAAATCCTCTCCATATTTTTCTCTCAGTTGCGCCGCTTCAATGAAGGTGCGAAGGAGACCTTCCTGGTATTCCTTACCATTTCCATAAGTCTCCTCCAGAAGCTGCCCCTGTGTCTTTCCCACCATAGCGGCGGTAAGGGTGGCTCGACCCATACATACCGCCTTTATATAGGGCGCTCCCAGGGCTATAGCCTTGAAAATCTGGTCTTCAAGGGCAATTCCCCCGGCTATGGCACAGCTCGGGATAAATGCCCCTTTCTCATCAAGCCTCTTTAGGAATTTATAAAGGAGGCTTTCCAGATATACTGTAGGGATGCCCCATTCGTTCATCATTCGCCATGGGCTCATTCCGGTTCCGCCGCCAGCGCCATCCACAGTGAGAAGGTCTATTTTGGCTTCCGAGGCGAACTTCACCGCCCGAGCCAGATCTGGCGCTCTGTAGGCACCTGTTTTGAGGGTAACATACTTGGCACCCATCCCCCGTAGCCTTTTTACCTCCCTTAAGAAGGGCTCCTCTTCTACCATTCCCAGGCGGGAGTGCCTCTCGAATTCTCGTATTCCCCCGGCTTTATAGCTCTCTTGAATCACAGGGTCCTCAGCATCAGGAATAACGATGTAGCCTCTTCGCTTAAGCTGAACTGCCCTTTCCAGAGAGGGCAACTTAACCTCTCCACCTATATCCTTCGCTCCCTGTCCCCATTTTATCTCAATACCCTCAACTCCAAGCTTCTCTACGGCATATTCCGGGACGCCCAGGCGGGTATCCTCCACATTCGCCTGAACCAGCATTGTCCCGTAGCCTTCGTACCAGTCTTTATATATCTTTACTCTTCTTTCAAGCTCGGGGGACCTCACAACCTTTCCGTTTTTGAGCTCGGCCTCGGGGTCCATGCCACAAACATTCTCCCCGCAGACGAGCACGGCGCCACATATGGCAATGCCAATGGCGGCGCCTTCCCAGTTCACCCTGGCTATTTCAGTTGAACCCAGAGCGCCGGTGAAGAAGGGAGCCTTCATTTTTATTTTATTCTCGGCACCGATCTCAGTAGAGAGATCGACGGCATGGAAGAGGGCCTTATCCGGGTCCGCCTCAATGCCCACTGCCCCAACGCAGCTCCCCTGGATATTGAAGTGAGAAAAATCGACAGGATAGTCTTTCTCTGACCCGGCAATGACCTTTCCAAAAGGCTGCGGATAGATAACCTCCTTCCCCCTGAGAGCAGACCTTCCCACTTCGCAATACCCGGGGCAACCATCTACGCAGGTTACACATAATCCAGAGATGGGTGAGGGCGTTACCCTCGTTGTGGTTAGCGTTGCCACACTTGCATTCGGCTTGCTCAGAGACACATTTCCTCCTTTTTAAAGTTTTTCGCCCTTCTTTTGGCTCGCTAGCGACCCCTTATGTCAATAGGCAACCGTTTGCCTACTCACCCGCATATTCTACAACACATGAAGACCTTTGTCAATAGTTGAGGGAGAACTTTATTTGGATGGATATTGCATCCCCTTGGCGGAGGGAGAGAGACAATGTGGCTAAACTACATCGTGAAGGAGGCTCCCCGATTTATCGGGGTGACGCCATTTCTGATGGCTCCCTCGCTGTGAGATGAGAATGAAGCCGTGCTGTTGGAGTATCCTGATAACCTCACTGGCTTTCAGCCTTGGTAGCTTTTGAGCCATCAGACTGGTACTTCCACCTCGAAAACCTTTTCGTCGGGGCGCAGTCTTACTGGGGCTGGTTCCAAGTATAGGGCGATAGCCTCTTTGACATTCTCTAAGGCTTCTTCTTCGGTATCGCCGGCGCTGCAACATCCAGGCAGTTCAGGACAGTAGGCACCATAACTCCTGGTTTCCGGGTCGTATTCTATAACCACACGGAACTTCACTTTACTACCCTCTAGCTCAGGAATTTACCACTGAACGAACATTGGCATGACCACATGGATGTAGTTCTCGACTCCCACGGGGCGGATCACCCCGGGGCTTGAGGGGCTGGTGGTCTCCAGGGCTACCCGCTCCTCATGAAGCACCCCCAAAACATCGGCGAGATACTTGCTGTTGAAGGCGATCTTCGCCTCCTCTCCCTCCACAGTGGCATCCACCTCACCAACATTGTCCCCCACCTCCTCAGCGCGCGCGGAGAGCACGATCCTTCCCGGCGCTAGCTCCCCGCCGGGCATTATCTGGAGGCGCACAATGGCGCTCCCCTCACGAGCGAAGATAGCAGCGGTTCTCGTTGCCTTGGAGAACTCGGCGAGGCTCACCACGGCGCGGGTAACATAGCTTTGAGGGATGAGCTGAGTATAATTGGGGAAGGTTCCTTGGATCAGTTGAGAAACCATCTCTGCATCCTTTAGGCGAAAAAGAACCTGGCTCCTATTCGGATTGATGGTTAGCTCAACAGGCTCCTCCTTGTCGCCGAGAAGGCGCTGAAGCTCGATAAGGGCGCGCGCCGGGATGATCACCTCGACCCTCTCCACCACCGGTTTTGCTAGGGGTGCTTTATGCACCGCAAGCCTAAAGCCATCGGCAGCAGCCAAAGTGAGCCTATCGCCATCAAACTCGCTGTGAACGCCGGTGAGCACCGGTCGCGTCTCCTCTGTGGCGGCGGCGAAGACCACCTGAGCGATCGCCAACCGAAGGGCCTCGGGATCGATCCTTGCTGCCACCCCTTCTCCTATCGTAGGTATGGGGGGGAACTCATCAGCATTCACCCCGTTGATGCGCCCCTCAAAGCGAGGGCACTTGAGCTCCATGGTGCGGGTGCGGGGCGAAAGTGTCATATCGATCCTCTCATTGGGCAAGGAGTTGACAAAGTCGGTGAGGAGTCGAGCGGGGATGGTTATGGCGCCCTCCTCTTCCACCTTGGCGCCCAGCCAACAACTGATAGCGATCTCTAGGTTGGTGGCTGTCAACTTAAGTCGCCCCTGGTCTGTGGCCAAAAGGACATTATTGGTGATCGGCAAAGTGCTTCTAGTGGCCACCGCCCTTCCCACAATGCCTAACCCCTTGCTCAGATTCTCTTGAAGACATGATAACCTCATAACTCACCCCCCAAGGATGTTAGCAGTAGTATACACTATACCACTAGCTGAAGACAATCCCAAAGCGTCGCGCATGCGCAAGTATCCTTTCGCGGTCCTTTACTGGGTCAAGGGCAAGAATATCCTTCACCGTGGGCATATCAATAGTCACTACGGTAATGCCGAAATGAGCGGCTATTTGGGCTGCATCCTCTTGTATGCCATTGGGATTGACAATCATGCCCAGTGGACGCCTCAACTGGCTGGTGAAATCACCCAAGACTGCTTGTAACATTTGCACAGCGCCACGGTCGGTTTTAGACTGGGTTCCTCGCTGACCTCTGGTTCGGATATCAGCAAGGACGGAGAGAAGTCCTTTGCGCCCAATAACATCCGGTAGATAGCGCTGTCCAGAGTTCCCCTCTATCGCGTTTCTGGCCCCCTTCATATTATAAGAAACGTCAAACTCATAAGCAGAAAGAATCCTGCCTATAGCTAGTACTACTCGATCATGCGGGCTTAAAGTGGCAGCATCTTGACTCACTAGCGGTGCCTCTGAGCTATTTTCTGCCGAATCCTTTCTCTCGTGTCAGTTCTCAGCCGCTGAGCATCATCCCTGATAACAAATTCAAAAGTGTCTTGTTCGCCGAGGGGAAATTGATCTGCTTTAGTCCTTTCCTTGATCACATCAAGCAACTCAACGTCTAATTCATAACCTACGCTGTTTCTAGCTAACATCCTCGCTATTTTTGTCGTGGTTCCCGAACCTAAGAAGGGATCTAATACAGTTTCACCCTTAAAACTGAAAAGCTTAATCAGCCGACGTGCTAAAGCGTCAGGAAAAGCTGCTGCAAAAGTATCCTTGCTTTGGGAAGGAAGCACATTTGTCATATCCCAAACTGAAAGATACCACTTATCTCCCAAAAACTCGCCAATCTCGATCTTAGAGTTTTCTTTAACCTCCTCAGTAATGCTTTGATAGTCGAAACGTCCCTTTTGGAAAAGGAGAATCTCCTCCTTGATGTTGTCTGGGTAAAAGTACATAGGGTAAGGCTTTTGCACCACTACCCCGCTACGCCGACTTATTCTTATATACCCTTCAGGCTTCCTCCAGATAATCTTATCCCTATATTTGAATCCAGCCTTAAGAAAACGGGTTACTACGTCGGCCAATATAGGATATTTCACGCCATCAATGAGCATGTCATCGGTGACCACTGCAGCTATTCTTCCGGTAGCTAAAACCCGGTAAATTTCCTTCGCAGCGTCACTAATCAGCTGAAGGAAATCCTCGTAGTTCCTAAAAAGGCCCGGGAAATCAAAAGGAGCGTTGTAATAAGGAGGAGAAGTCACCATCAAATGCACAGAGCCATCTGATAGCTCTTTCATATTTCTACAATCACCAAAGATTATTTTGTGCTGGGTCATGACTCTCTCCGAAAGTCCTTCGCCAAAGTTATTGTAGCATAGTTTAAGAACGCCTTCCAGTATTGCTGCTTGGGAACCTTTATACCGGCTAACTAAAAGAGGTTACCTCATGCCCATCTTATTTCACCACAATGTTCACCAGCCTGCGCGGCACATAGATTATCCTGGCAATCTCCCCATCCTTCAAGTAGGCTTTTGTTCGCTCCCGGCCCAGCGCTAGCTCCTTAGCCTCCTCCTCGGTGATGGAGATGGGCACCCTAACCCTATCCCGGAGCCTGCCATTGACCTGGATCACCAGGGTGAACTCCTCCTCAGCGGCAAGCCCCTTATCCCATTTGGGGAATGCTTGGTTGTGGATGCTATAGGGGTGCCCGGTCCTTGTCCAAAGTTCCTCGGCAAGGTGGGGGGCGGTGGGGGCAAGGAGCAGGAGCAGTGTATCGATGGCTTCCTGCCAAGCGGGTGGTTCGACGGATTTTCCCTCGCCCACCTTGCCCAGGTAGTTGGTGAACTCCATCAAGGCGGCGATCATGGTATTGAACCTGAACCGCTCCATGTCCTCGGTCACTTTCTTAATAGTCCGATGGGTGATATGCCTCAGCGTTTTAGTCACCGCTTCCTTAGAGGGTTTAGCGATGGCTTTCAGGAACTCGGCATCATAGCTATCCAGGACGAGAGACCATACCCTATTCAGCCAGCGGGCTATCCCCTTGATCCCCCTGTCGTCCCATTCCCCTCCTTGGTCCCAGGGTCCGATGAACATGAGGTAGGCACGCACTGCATCGGCTCCCATCTCAGCGACATATGCATCAGGGGTGATCACCCTACCCCGCGACTTGCTCATCTTCTGCCTCTCAATAACAATGACCCCTTGGTTGAAAAGCCTGATGAAGGGCTCATCGAAATCCACAATTCCCATGTCGCGAAGGGCTTTGATGAAGAAGCGAGTGTAGAGGAGGTGCATGGTGGCGTGCTCTGCCCCGCCGGTGTATTGATCCACAGGAAGCCAGTATTTTAGCTTTTCGACATCGAAGGGTGCCTCTTTATAGCCTGGGCTGGCATAGCGCATGAAATACCATGAGGAGCACATGAAGGTGTCCATGGTATCGGTCTCTCGCCTCGCCATGGCATCACACTTAGGGCAGGTGGCATTGACGAAGGACTCGCAATATTTGAGGGGGGACTCCCCGGTAGGTCTGAACTCAGCATCCTCCGGGAGAAGCACGGGCAAATCCTTTTCAGGCACAGGGACAAGCCCACACCTATCGCAGTAGACCATAGGGATCGGGGCTCCCCAATAGCGCTGGCGGGAGATGAGCCAGTCTCGAAGGCGGTAGGTTTTCTTCCGCTCCCCATAGCCCATGGCCTCGATGAAGTCGGTGATGGCATCCATCCCCTGCTCGCTGGGCAGGCCATCGAACTGTGCTGAATTGACCATAGTGCCCGGCTTGATATAGGCCTCCGCCAAGTCCTCACCGGACCAATCTGGAGGGGCGATGACTACTTTTATGGGCAGAACAAAGCGTTTGGCGAACTCGAAGTCGCGCTGATCATGGGCGGGGACCGCCATTACTGCCCCCGTGCCATAGCTCATCAGCACATAATCTGCGATCCAGATGGGCACTCGCTCGCCAGTCAGCTTGTTTATCGCATAGGAGCCAATAAAGACACCGCTCTTCTCCCGCTCTGTTGATAGGCGCTCGATCTCGGACTGGCGCCGTGCCCATTCGATATATCGTGCCACCTCCTCCCGATGCTCTGCTGTGGTAAGCCTTTCGACCAAGGGATGCTCCGGGGCGAGCACGATGAAGGTCACCCCGTAGATGGTATCCGGGCGGGTGGTGAAAACACGAATCTCCTCTTCCCCTTCAAGTCCAAATGCGATCTCCACCCCCTCGCTCTTTCCGATCCAATTTTTCTGCATTGTCTTTATTCGCTCCGGCCATTCGATGTGGCTGAAGTCGAGGAGTTCCTCAGCATATTTTGTGATTCTGAAGAACCACTGCTCCAGGTCTTTTCTGGTGACCGGCGTCTCGCAGCGCTCACAAAGCCCCTCGCCCACCACCTGCTCATTGGCGAGCACCGTCTGGCACTTGGGGCACCAGTTGACCGGTGCTTTCGCCCGATAGGCGAGTCCGGCTTCATAGAGCTTCAGAAAGAACCACTGGGTCCATTTGTAGTAGTCGGGGAGGCATGTTTCCACCTCGCGATTCCAGTCGTAGATAGCGCCCAGGCTCTTAAGCTGCCCCCTCATCCTCTCGATGTTCCCCATCGTCCAAGTGAAGGGATGGATCCCCCGGCTGATGGCAGCATTCTCTGCGGGGAGGCCGAAGGCATCGAAGCCCATAGGGTGGAGCACATTATAGCCCTTCATCCGCATGAAGCGGGCATGAACATCGGAAGGGGCCATGGCATACCAGTGCCCAATGTGGAGATCCCCCGATGTGTAGGGGAACATGGTGAGTTCATACCACTTGGGATGGGGAGCGTCCTCATGAACCTCGTAGAGGCGGTCTTGAGCCCACCTCTCCTGCCACTTTGGCTCTATCTCTTGGGGGTTATATTTTACTACTCTTTTCTCACTCATACGCTTTTTCGCCTATCTAAGAGTTCTTGTTGCATAGATTATAAGCCAATGGAGCGCAAAAAACAAAACCCTTCGTTTGGGGACGAAGGGCGAGCATACCTATCATTTTCTCGCGGATTCCCGGCGCTCAGGAATGTGACCCTGCTTGCTTCTTACTCCCGACACTCTCCCAGAGATAACCAGTGATCGTCGCCACCGAGGTCCCGGCAGGGAATATGGCAGCCACCCCCATCTCTTTCAGTGGTTCCATATCTTGGCGAGGGATATTGCCCCCAGCGATAAGTGGGACATCCCGAAGCCCAGCCTTTTTCATCTCCTCTACCACTAACTTGAGCAAGGGCACATGTTCTCCGCCCTGAAAGCTCAGCCCTATAACATCCACATCCTCCTCGGCGGCAGCTTTTACCACGGCCTCAGGGGTGTTATGTGTTCCTAAGTAGACCACCTCCATGCCGGCATTACGGAACCAGGTGCTTAACATCCGCACCCCTCTGTCATGGCCATCCAAACCGACCTTCCCCAACAGAATCTTTATCTTTCTCTCTGCCAAAACTGCTCCTCCTCC
>JACUUT010000115.1 GCA_014859165.1 Dehalococcoidia bacterium | reverse complement strand
GGGCACGGGATAAACCCTGGGCTCAGCCTTATCCATTTTCACCATATACTCCACGCAGAGCGCCTGATTGGCAAAGCTCATGTCCATAACACTTGCAGGATGCCCCTCGGCAGCAGCCAGGTTGATCAGCCTGCCCTCGCCAAGGAGGAAGATGCGCCTGCCCGAGGGTAGGGTATATTCATCAATGAGTGGGCGCAGGGGGCGCTTGGTTATCGCCATCTTCTCCAGGGCTGGGATGTTTATCTCCACATTGAAGTGACCGCTGTTGGCCATTATGGCGCCATCTTTCATCAAGAGGAAGTGGGCTTTATCGATAGCGTTTACGTCCCCGGTGACGGTGATAAAGATGTCCCCAATCTTCGCTGCCTCAGCTATAGGCATCACCGGATAGCCATCCATGACCGCCTCCAGGGCACGGATAGGCTCCACCTCGGTCACCATGACATGGGCACCCATCCCCCGCGCTCTCATTGCCACCCCCCTTCCGCACCAGCCGTAGCCGCAGACCACCACCTTCTTTCCCGCCCAGAGGATATTGGTGGCACGGGTGATACCATCGATGGTGCTCTGCCCTGTGCCATAGCGATTATCGAAGAAGTGCTTCGAGTCCGCCTCGTTCACCGCGATGATGGGGTATTTTAGCTTCCCTTCCCGCTCCATGCTCCTCAATCGGACACACCCTGTAGTAGTCTCTTCGGTGCCACCGATGACATTGCCTATAAGCTCGGTGCGCTCCTTGTGAATGGTGCTCACTAGGTCAGCGCCATCGTCCAGGGTGATTTGAGGTTTGTGGTCTAGTGCAGCATTGATATGCTTATAGTAGGTTTGGGTGTCCTCCCCCTTTATAGCGTAGACAGGGATGCCATATTCTGAGACCAGGGCGGCGGCGACATCGTCCTGGGTGGAAAGGGGGTTAGAGGCGCAGAGTGCCACTTGAGCGCCTCCATCTTTAAGGGCGAGCGCCAGGTTTGCCGTCTCGGTGGTGATATGCAGGCAGGCTGATATTTTAACCCCTTTAAGGGGCTTCTCCCGAGCAAAGCGCTCCCGAATTAGCCTTATGACAGGCATCTCCCGAGCTGCCCACTCGATGCGCAGTAGCCCCCCAGGCGCTAAAGATAAGCCTTTAACCTCAGCCTTTAATTGCGCCATTTTTAGCAAAACCTCCTACCTTTCTATCGCCTGAACTGCTCCGCAACCCAATCGGGTATATCAAGTGTGCCGAGAAGAAGGGGCTTCTGATGACAATCGCTGCCCCCCGTCATAACGAGGCCGTGCCTCCTGGCGAACTCGATATAGTGTGCTGTGGTCTTCTCATCATTTCTTGAGTGCCAGCACTCGACACCATCGATATATTCTAGCATATATTTTTCGATAACCTTCGTTTGCTCGTCCAAATCAGGCGTTATGCTTACCAAAGATGTCCCCCTCGGGTCATTGGGGTGTGCATGTACGAGTATGCCGCCGGCGTTCCTCACCAACCTTGACGCCTCAGCCAGTAAAAGTGGATACTTAGGCACATCGCACTTGACCAGATATTTATCGAACGCTTCTTCCTTATCCCTGACAATCCCCTTTTCAATCAGGTAGTTCGCTATATGAGGGCGACCGAATACACCATCGACACTATCCTTTATATTCTTTAGATCTTTCTCGGTGAACCTTTCGATACCCTCTTTATCGAACTCATCATTCAGTTTCCCCAAGATTTGACGCGCCCTTCTTTCTCGATGCTCTTTTATCAACTGAAGCTTGTGCTTTAACTCCTGATTGCCGATATCATACTGGTATCCCAGAAAATCCACAGAGATGGACTTGTTAAGATACTGGAATGTCACATTCAATTCTACTCCGTGGAGGTAGGATATGCCATACTCCCTTGCCAGAGCGATTGCTTCTTCCTGGCAGTCTATAGAATCGTGGTCAGTTATCGATATTAAATCGATATTTCTATTTTTTGCCTCCTTGAAAACCTCTTCGATAGAGAGATTTCCATCTGAGCAGGTCTTGGTATGGATGTGTAAATCTATTTTCATTGCTATGCCTATAAAAGTTTACTCCTTGTCAATCAAGAGTCTATTCCTTGTCATTCTGAGCGCAGCGAAGAATCTGAGACCCTTCGCTTCGCTCAGGGCGACAAGGGCTCCTATCTTTTTTCCACACCAATGATATACCAATCTTCAGGCGGATCGAACTGAGTATCGACTGTGAGGTGGATGATATTGAGGTTCGGGTTCAACTGCTTCAGGTCATCTAGATCCACCTTTTCAAACTTCTTTTTATTGCTTAGGTAGGCTTGCTCGGTCAGTGCATTTGATTCGTAGTTCTCTTTGGTGCGTCTCAGTATCCGGGCGATCGCCACCTCCTGCGGACAGTGAGTTTGAAGGATGACAAACCTCCGATTGTGTTTCGCTGCTACTTCAGCAGCACGCCTTCTCAGTGATTGGGTGATGAAGGTGGCATCGAGTATCACACTATCGCCCTTTTTTAGAGTCTCATCTGCCAGCCGGAACATCTCATCGTAGACCATCATTCGTTTATCCATATTCGAGGCCACCTTCTCATCGAATATATCCTCATCCTTCAGCACCTCCAGCCTGATGAGGTCGGATCGAACGATGGGGTAGCCCTTTATCTTCGATATTTCCTCGCTCGTCTCGGTCTTCCAGGTTCCGGGAAGGCCACAGGTGATAAGTAAAATGCCGACCCCTAGCTCGGTTTCTATGAATTTGGCAAACGGCTGTTTCAACTTGCCGCCCCCTTAGTCAGGGATTTAATGACATTTTGTTTGGGTATTTTCCATTTCTTCTCCATAAAAACGTAGCTTGCAAGATGAGGTGCAGATTTACCGCTGATCTCCATCGTTTTTATTTCTTTTATGTTGAAGTATGGGTCGAAAAGGTCTCTCAACTCCTTTTCAGAAGAAAAATACAAAAGGGTTCCCAGTGGAGTTTTCCGATATTTTCCTGAGCCTCCAAACTGAGGATCCTTCTCACTGAAACAAACAGAAAGATACTTCCCTATTGGATTGAGCAGTCCGTACACATTTTCAACATATTTCTTCCTTTTCTCTGGGAATATATGATGTAATAACGCCCAATCATAAGCAAAATCGAAAGTTTCCTCAATCTCATCCAAATCACCAAGAACATCAGCAACAAGAAAATTGCACTTGAGACCTTTCTTCCCTGCATTTTCGTTAGCAATTTCTATAGCTTTTGAGGAAATATCAACTCCAGTAACATCAAATCCCTTACTAGCAAGATAGATAGCATAGTTGCCAGCACCACAGCCCAAATCAATAGTTTTGCAGGGTTTCAGTTTTCCACTCTCCACTAACTCAACTAATGCCTTTGGAGGATTCTCAATATTCCAAGGGATCTCTTCCAGAGGCATATTTCTATAAATTTTATCCATTTTAACCTGCTCCATAACATCCTCCATCTACAATATTCATTTATAAACTGCACACTCCGAAGCCGATTGCGTATAACGGCCATACATACTGAGCTCGCCTAATCCTATTTATTCTTGACTCATTCTCTATAATATCATATATACGATTCTGCGAGCTGGAAATACCTCCTGGCGACAGCCAAAACCCTTGGTTTTTCCTCCTCTGAGATAAGGGGGTCATCGAGCTTAAAGCTCTCCACCTTCCCTCGCACATAAGCACGGTAACACTTATAAAAATCGAGAAGCTTTAATATTTCACGGTCGCCGCATGTTTCCACATAGGCTTCAACGAAGTGTCTCGAAAGGTCAGGGCGCTCGTGATAATCCAGGTCCATGGCGAGGAATGCGATCTCGTTAGCCACATCGGAATATCTGAATCTATCATTGAATTCGATGCAGTCGAAGATGCAGATGGGGTTGGTGAAGCAAACGTGCGCCGCATGAAGGTCGCCATGGCAATCTTTTATTTTACCTTTTTTCGCCCTTTGGCGAAACAGGGAGGCTCTCTCATCGATAAAGCCTCTGGTGTAGGACTTGATAGCATCGTATTTTCCTTTTGAGATAGAGATGCCTATATATTTCTCCGTCTGGGCAAAATTCTCTTCAGTATTAGTCATCAGGTTACTGAGGTCGCCGTAGCTTGCTATCCTCTCGTTGGTTTCCGCCTTTTGGTGAAATTCCGCCACCCTTTGGGCTACCTGTTCCACCATCTCCTTGGATAGTTGACCATTTCGGATTAGATTATCCATCATTCTATGCTCGGGTAGCTGGCGCATTTTCACCGCATACTCAATTACCTTGCCCTTTTCTTCGATGGAGATCTTGCCCTCTTCTTCGGTTATCGGCACCACATCAAGGTAGACTTCGGGGCACAGACGCCTATTCAGCATCACCTCCTGATGGCAAAAGTGCCTTCTTTTCTCCAGTGTGGTGTAGTCCAGATAGCCCAGGTCTACCGGCTTCTTCACCTTATACGCATAATCTCCCGTCAGGAAAACGAACGACATTTGGGTCTGCACCAGAGCTATCTTTTCAGCATGGTGAGGATAAGCCGTTGGGGTCAGGAGAGCCTGAACCAGCGGTGGGCGCTCTGCCATTTTTTCAACCTCATCTTCCAAGATTGCTTATTAGGCTTCAGCCACTCAAGCACCTGCCCCAGAACCTGCTCTTGATTCGCTTTTGTTAGTGAGATCAGGGCTACATTGGGGTGTCGCTTTATCTCATCGGCCCAAGGATGGGAGGTGCGCATGATGGTGCCAAGCACCCTCTTTTCGCTATTTATGGCCTCTAAGACCGCTTCCTTGAAATAGGGCGAAAAGAGCTCCATCTTCCCGATTTCATCGATGACCACCAGATCGCACTTCTTTATCGCTTCCCTGATGGCAGCAACTCCCACTTTGTCCAAGCTCTCGATGTCCACGCCATACTTGCTAACCCGATAGGGGCTCTTGATATCGATATGAGCGAGGATGGCGCTATGCCCATCCAGGGTGACAATCCTGAAGCCCTGCCTCACTCTCCCCGCCCTTATCTCCTCGGTGAAAAATCCCCCTGCCCTTGCCTGAACCTTGTTAAGCGCCTGCTTAATGATCGTGGTCTTACCCACACCAGGGTCACCGGTGAGGAGACAGGCTTTTTTCATATTCAACACCGCGGTTCATCCACCTCTGCGCTTTTTCGAAAATACCTCCACAAATTTAGCAATAGAGCGATCATAGGTCCTCTCGACCTCTGGCGGGAAGAGGCAGCCCGGCAGCTCACCACGATTTTTGTGATAAAGGATGCAGTCGCAGCACTTGCCCTTTCTCTCACAGGGCTCGTAGGTGCAGGTGCACCTTTCTTTGTTGGCATCGATCTGGCATTCCACTTCTCACCCACCTTTGATATATCGCTTTCTTAGCTCCTTAGATACTTCAGCAAGAAGTTCCAGGGCCCAAGCTGCCCCCTCCTCGGAGATCGACCCCAGCCCACAGGATGGGGTGAGGAGGCACCGCTCTATCTGGAGGCGAAAGCTGACCCCTTTCCGGTCAAGGGCCCCGATCCCCTCCTCGAGGCGGTCGAGGAGGCTCTTCACTGTCTCCCCCTTAAGGGCCTGTTCATCGCTGGGGACGATCCCCCAGGCAATTACGCCTCCTCTCTGGAGGAAGGCTTTTACCTCTTCGGGATAAAGAGCAATTGTGTAGCCGTAATTATAGGCATCAAAGTTCAGGATGTCGAGGGAGGTGGAAAGCAATATCGGCCAATCGGTATTGCCGCAGCAGTGGACCCCCTTGAGCCCGCTTATGCCTGAAAAGACCTCTTCGAGGAGGCTTGTTACCTGCTCCTGAGAGAGGGAGACAAAGGCTGAGCCGAAGGAAGCCATGTAGGGCTCATCGACGAAGATGATGGTGTTGGGGGAGATAGCCTTCAGCTCCCTCTCTTGCCAGGCAGTCTTTAACCGAAGGTGTTTGGCCAGGGCATCGGCGAGAACATCGTCATAAAGCACAGGGCGGCGATTCTCATCGGTAACGGTAAGCCCCCAGCTAATCGGCCCTGTCACATGCCCCTTGACGGCAAAGGGCATCCCAAGCTCCGTTTCGAGGAAGGCATGAAGCCCTGCCGCATAATCTGGGCTTACGGCATATTTTTCAACCTCGTTCTCTAGGTAAGAGGCGTAGAGACGCTCTAAGGGTTTGTCCAGATTTTTAGCGCGATCGATATAAATTCGTTCCCCTTCGATGACCACACCTGGCAACCACTCGCTGAATTGAACATTCATGTTCTCCAGGAATGAGCGCTTTGGTAGTTGGGGCCAGGCAGGGATTTCGGGCAGAAACCGGGCCACTAGAGAGCATGCCTCCTTAGCATCGGTATGAGGCATGCTCCCCACAGCCGTTGGCAGACCGCTGAGTTCAAACCTTGGCACTTTATCCCTCAATTTAGAGAGTGCTTAGTAACATCCAATTGTCATTCTGACCCCTTCGCTTTCTGTCATTCTGAGGGACCCTGAGTGAAACGAAGGGGACCGAAGAATCTCGCTCAGGGTAGACTCCGCGAAGAATCTAGACCCTTCCACCGATAAATCGGGGTCAGGGTGACAAAATAAACTACTTAATATACTTTCCAACTAGAAGCTCGAGATCCCGCTTCATCTGCTCCGGAATCTTCTCCGGGGCGGTGATGATGGCATCTTTAAGCGCCTGGGCACAGCCGCACTCTCGCCTCTCTGGTATGCGAGACGCCACTATTCCTACAATCCTTTTGGCAGTATCGACATTACGCTCCAGGTTGGCGAGGGCCATTTCAATGGTTACCGATTCCTCAGTTTCATGCCAGCAGTCGTAATCGGTAACGCAGGCGAGGGTAGCATAGCATATCTCGGCCTCCCTCGCCAGCTTGGTCTCAGGGAGGGCGGTCATCCCGATAACGCTTGCCCCCCAGGAGCGATAGAGGTTCGATTCCGCCTTTGTGGAGAAAAGGGGCCCCTCCATCACGATATAGGTTCCCTCCTTGTGAACCCTGGCTCCCACATCGAGGGCTGCTTGATAGAGGATGTCGCTCAAAACAGGGCAGAAGGGGTCGGCGAAAGCGACATGAGCCACCAGCCCTCCCTCAAAGAAGGAGTTCACCCTGCTCTTGGTGCGGTCGATGAGCTGGTCGGGAATGAGAAGGTCGAGGGGGTGGATCTCATCCTTCAGGCTGCCCACCGCACTAACGGAGATGATGCACTCCACGCCCAGCGACTTCAGGGCATAGATGTTGGCCCGAGATGGGATCTCGGTGGGGCTGATGCGGTGGCCCCTGCCATGGCGGGGAAGGAAGGCGATCCTCTTCCCCTCAAGTTCGCCGATAATAATAGAGTCGCTGGGCTCGCCAAAGGGTGTCTTTGGCTTCACCTCCTCGATATTGGTCATCCCCTCGATCTCATAAAGGCCGCTCCCCCCAATAACCCCGATCTTTGCTTCAGGCATTTTTCAACCTCTTTCTGTCCTTTTAGTTGGGCACAAGCACTTAAGCCCCGCTCGCCTGCTCGCTCTCCATCACCCTTTTAAGATCCTCTACATTGCGCTTAACGCATCTTGCAAGGGACTTCCCAATGAACAATTTATCGATTACCCTTCCCAGGAACTTCCCAGCTACAGCAGAGTCGTAAGACAATGTAACCAGCGTGCCATTATCTTTGGTCTCAAGCCTATGACCAAAGTGCAGAAGCATCCCACGAGATTTCGTCTCCCAAAGCAGACTGTAGGGGCGGTCGTATTTAATCAACTTGCTAAAACTCGTCATTTTTATGCCATTAAACGTTTTTACCAGTAGTGTGAATGTTGTCCCGATAGCTACAGGACCTTCAGACCTCTCCTTTATCTTAACAGCCATGTAGTCCCATATTGGCAAGTTATTTGGCTCAGCAATAAAGCCAAATATCTTTTCTATGGGCGCATTGATGAAGATGCTTTTCTCAACGTGAGCCATTTTTCCCTCCTTTTATTTACTCGCCAACAGCCTTCCTCAATCTCTCTACATATGGTTCCCTTATCACCCCCTTCTCGGTAATTATAGCAGATATGTAGCGGTGGGGGGTAATATCGAAGGCGGGATTTTCGACCGCTACACCTATCGGGGCGATGGCTATCCCTTGAATGTGGGTAACCTCTTTAGCGCTTCTCTCCTCGATGGGGATTCCATCCCCTGATGCTATCGAGAGGTCGATTGTGCTTGTCGGGGCGGCGACATAGAAGGGGACGCCATTCTCCATCGCCAGCACCGCCAGATTATAGGTGCCGATCTTGTTGGCGACATCGCCATTCGAGGCGATCCTGTCAGCACCCACAATGGCGCAGTCGATCCTCCCTTTAGAAAGAAAATGCCCGCTCATAGTGTCGGCGATGAGGGTGAAGGGGATGTCGTATTTCCTCAGCTCCCATGCGGTGAGGCGTGCCCCTTGAAGGAGGGGGCGGGTTTCACTAACGAAGACATGGATATTTTTGCCCTGCTCCTTTGCCATCCTGATCACCCCAAGCGCCGTGCCATAGCCCGCTGTTGCTAGAGCCCCGGTGTTGCAATGGGTCAGGATAGCGAAGCCGTCCCTTATCAGCTCAGCGCCATAGAGGCTGAGCCTCCGGTTCGCCTCGTTGTTCTCTGCGTCTATCCTCTTTGCCTCACCTACGAGCGCTGCCTTTATCTGGGCGACATCATCACCCTTTTCAGCCACACTATTCATCCTCTCCAGCGCCCAGAAGAGGTTGACTGCGGTGGGCCTGGTGGCGGAGAGGGTCTCTGAAACGGGGCGAAGCTTGGTCAGGAATTCCACCTTTGAGCTTGCTTCAATTTCCTGAGCACCTAGAGCCATCCCGTAGGCGGCGGCGATGCCAATGGCTGGAGCGCCCCGAATCCTCATCTCCTTGATGGCTGATGCCAAATCGCGGTAATCGGAAAGCTCCAGATAGACCTCCTCGTGAGGAAGCCTGGTCTGGTCAATAAGCCTGATACGGTCACCAAGCCATTCGATGATTTTAACGCCTTTCATTTAGCTTGCCATGCTCCTTTCCAATAATTATACCTTCGCCTTCCTTACTCTGTAAACAATAACAACGATGAGCGCCACCTCAAGCGCAAATCCCCAAGGCGTGGAAAGGCAGGAGAAAAGGTCATGATAGGAGTTCGCCCTATTGTAGGGCGCAGGATAAGCCAGTCAATAATATCTGGGGATACAGCCCACAGCATTCCCCACCAGTAGTGGCGCAGCAGGATAGCCACGCCAATGGTCAAAACAACCAGAGCAACAAGGGTGAGGATGCTGGGCAAGTCATGGGGATAGGGAAGAAACTGGAGGATAGCGGGCGACCCTGAGGGCCAGGGGTAAGGCGCATGCCACAATCGCGGGTTGTCAACGATGGGATGGCTCAGAAGGGCAATGGCGGCCGTAGGCGCCCTTTGTTTCAGTCCCTTCTCAGCGAGGGCTCCAATAGCCATATGGGCAGGCGCAAACATTTCCCTTTTTCGACCTTATCATACCTGTATCTATGCCCTGTTGCCTGATAACAAAGTCATCGCTTCTATTCCATATCACTTCGAGAGCTTGAATTCTACCACATCCACCAGCCCTTGGCTGAGCTAATATTGGATCAGGGACATGACCTGATAGTCTTTCAGCTTCTGCCTTCCGTTAAGGAAGGTCAGTTCGATGAGGAAAGCGATGCCAATAACCTCCCCACCAAGCTTCTCCACCAGTTCGATTGTAGCTGCTATTGTCCCCCCTGTTGCCAGGAGGTCGTCAATTATTAGTACCTTCTGGCTAGGCAAGATGGCGTCCTTGTGCATCTCGAGGGAATCGACCCCATATTCAAGGGAATATTGAGCACTTACGGTCTCTGCGGGAAGCTTTCCCACCTTACGCACAGGCACAAAGGCAACGCCCAGTTTATAGGCCAGGGGGGCACCAAGAATGAACCCTCTTGCTTCCATGGCGACGACAACCTCAACCCCCTTATCATGATACCTCTCAGTTAGGAGATCGATTACATACTTGAAGGCTGCTGTATCTTTAAGCAAGGGGGTGATATCCTTAAAAATGATCCCTTTCTTGGGGAAGTCTGGCACATCACGGATCCTCTCTTCTAGCTTCACCTTTCCCCTCCAACCTAGCGTATAATCAATCCTCGGGGACACAAAGGTCAGGCAGATTAACCTTGTTCCGGAGGGAGCTCCATCATCTCGTAGGCAGGGCAGACCTCATCGGGGCTCGCTGCCAGGAAAAGGCAGTGATCAAGGTGCATCCCGGGACACCAGCTGGGCCACTCATTTTCCTCCGCCTCGCACCAATGCTCCTGGTAGTCCTCTTGCGGGTCGTAATCCCCGAGGATATGGTGTTTGCAGGTATTGCACCGCCCGGGACGAACGATAATTATTTCTATTTCTATTCTCCCCCAAATCTTGGGTAGGAGCCAAATATCTTGAAGAGGGCGGTCTTCACTTGCACCCGCTGAAGCGCCTCGCTGACCTGGGGCTCCTCATGGTGACCCTCCAGGTCAACGAGGAAGATGTAGTTTCCAAGACTCTCCTTGGAGGGGCGGGATTCCACCTTTGCCAGGTTGATATTTCGCTGGGCGAACTCCTGGAGCACCTCACAGAGCACCCCCGGGCGGTCCTCGGCGAAGGAGAAGCATAACGAGGTCTTGTCGAAGCCCGTTAGGGGATGATCTGTCGGGGCGAGAATCACAAAGCGGGTGACATTGGATGCCTGATCCTGAATGGCTTTGGCTAAGGTCTCCGCTCCATAGAGCTGGGCTGCTCGCTTGGTGCCAATAGCGGCAGCAGGGTGGCTTGAGGCCATCATCTCCTCTACAGCGGCGGCGGTGCTCAAGGCGGCAATAACATCCGCTTTTGGGAAGCAACGCTCAATGAACCGGCGGCATTGCCCCAGCGCCTGGGGATGAGAGAAAATCACTTTCACATCGCTCACCTCGGTGCCTGGCTTGACCAAGAGGTGATGCTCAATGGGCAGGACAAGCTCCTTTCTGATGAGCACCCCCGATTCGTGGATCAAAAGGTCCAGGGTATCGGTTACCGATCCCTCAATGCTGTTCTCAATGGGCACCACTCCTTCCTCTGCCATCCCCGAAGCGACAGCGACCGCCACTGCAGGGATGCTGGGGAAGGGGATGAGTTGGGCGGTTTCATCGTAAAGAATGGCCGCCTCCTCGGTGAATGTTCCCGGTGGCCCTAGATATGCAATCCTTTTCCCCATATTTACCCCGTTAGCGCTGCTCTCAGCGCCTCTTCTGCCTCGGGCCTGGTCACGCCGATTACCCGAGCCCCCGCCTCCAGAATGGTATCGCCCGTTGGCACCTGTGCCCCCCGTTTTCCAATCATGAGGCAGATCACGCTATCACTGGGTAAGGC